>CAYVRC010000098.1:0-5985 GCA_964453205.1 uncultured Pirellulaceae bacterium
CCTGCGACCGTCGGATTAGAAGTCCGATGCTCTATCCAGCTGAGCTATGGGCGCGTGTGGCAAATGGCCGTGTTCACTGATTTGCAACGGAAACCGTTCACCGTCCGGCCAGAATCCTACCGTCGACGCTTCCGTCGTCAAAGACCGCCAGAAACCGGGCACGAGCTTTTTTTGGGGCTCGGCCCGTGTCGGCGGCGAATCGGTTCGCGTCAACGCGGCGCCGAGTTGATCCGGTCGAGCACTTTCAACTGGCGATAAAGCATCTCGATCCGAACCGCTTCGAAGCCGGTCGCCTGGGCGGCGCGAAGCGGGTTGCCGAAGATGGCTTCGACTTCCATCGGACGACGGTTCAAGTAGTCCAGCCGCATGCTGCTGTCGTAAGGCACCATCTGTCGGGTGTGATCGATCGTCATCTCGATCGCTTCGCGTGGGATGTCGACTCCGCACGCCGCCGCGGCCGCGTGGACTTCGCGGACGATCGCTTCGGCGAGTTCCGTACCGACGCCGTCGTCCATCAAATCCTTTGTCGACGCGTTGCAGACGACGGACAATCCGTTGAACGTGATGTTCCACATCAGCTTTCGCCATCGGGTCGAACGCAGGTCGTCGGTCGCTTTGGCTTCGATTCCCGCGGCGTTCATTTCGGCCGCGATTCGCGCGGCACGATCGGTGATCTGTCCGGACTTCGCATACTCGCCGAACACGATTCGGCCGTAATCGATGTGCCTGATGTGTCCGGGGCCGACTTTGTTGCTGCACAAGAAGCAGCAACCGCCCAAGGTTCGGTCGGCACCGATCACGGCCGCCGTGTCGGATTCGACATCCAGTCCGTTTTGCAACACCAAGGCGACGCCGCCGCCGGACGTCGGCGCGGGCAACAAGTCACGGAGCAGATGATTGTTGGTGGTCTTGAGTGCCACGATCGTCACGTCACAGGCGGGCATCGAATCGGCCGCGGCGTGGATGTTCGGGGCACTCAGGTGGCGATCGCCCCAGATGCTTTCCACCTTGAATCCGTGCCGTCGGACGTGTCGAAAATCGCGATGCAACAAAAAATGCACTTCGTGACCGGCCGACGCCAGCATCACGCCGTACAGGCCGCCCAGCGCTCCCGATCCGATGATGGCGTAACTTTGTCTTTCCATGATCCTTGTTTTCTGCTGATTACTAACGGTCCGCGTCGGATTCGCCGACGACGATCGCTTCGCCGGGAACCGTTGACATCGCTTCGCCGTCGACCGACCACATCAGCGTCCAATCCGGATCGCCCGTCGGACACACCAGGCTCACGCGGATCGGATGATGGCCTTGTTCGAGTTTGAGCGTTGCGGAAGTCTTCGTCGCATCGTCGATCAAAATCAGATCGTGCAGACGCAGAACCGACGGATGATCGGTCCGAAGTGCGAACGTGTAATCGCCGTCGCGGGGGACGTTCAGATGTCCGCGGAATTGAACCGTGTTGGATCCACCCGGCAACGAATCCGGAAACGCGTCGTACGAGTCCAACGTCGTTGACATCGGGCGTGTTCCCGCGGTCCCAGGGACGTACGACAGATCCTTGACTTGGCCGTGCAGCATCACGGCGCCCCGCCGCGTGTTGCTGACCGCGACCGCGGCGACCGGAACATCGTCATAGGGACGGGGGGCGGATTCGTTCTTGTGATGAAGCCCGGTGACACGATCTTTCATGCGTTGCTGAAGCCGGCGAAATTCATCCGAAGTGCCGGCCAAGTCGTTGAGTTCTTTGGGATCGTTCCGCAAGTCATAAATCTGAAAGTCGTCGTCGTGGCTTTGGATATCGACTCGGACGCCCTTGTAGCCGTCGACGTGGACGACTTGCATTTGGCCGCGTTTTTGGTCGCGTTTACGGGGTTCGAAATCCTCATAGGCTTTCGTCCGTCCGTTCTGCGAATACTCGACGTAAACCGTGCTGGGGACGCGATCTCCCGCGGCCGTGACGGTGGGCAACAGGCTGACGCCGTCGCAGGTTGCCGGAGCAGGGACGCCCGCGGCGTCGGCAAACGTGGCCATCCAATCGTGAAACTGACTGGGCGATTCGTCGACGGTGCCGGCGGGAATTTTAGCGGGCCAATGGGCGAGGGTGGGCACGCGAATGCCGCCTTCCCAGGTGTCGCGTTTCGTGCCGTCGAACGGACCGTAGGATTCAAAGGAAGTCGGTTCGTACTGGGACGAGGCCAAATACGCTTCGTGATGCGGGCCGTTGTCGCTGCTGAAAACGATCAGCGTGTTTTCATCGATGCCGAAATCTTTCAACGTTTGCAGGAGATCGCCGATGCCGTTGTCGATGCGACGAACCATCGTGACGAAACGTTCCTCGACATCGGACCAACCGTTGCCGGTGGTTTCCGGATGTCGATAGCTGTCGATCGGTAAACTCGCGGTGTTGATCATCCGCCCCGGTCGGCCGATCCACTGGACGCCTTGTTCGGCCCCGAAGCCGGCGGGGTAAGCGGCGCTCGGGACTTGAAGCGCCGCATGCGGCGTGTCGTAGGCCAAGTACAGAAAGAAAGGTTGCCGAGAGTTCGCCTGATGGGTGCCGATCCAGTGCTTGGCGTAGGCGGTGAACAGGTCGGTCGTGTAACAGCCGGCCAAGTCGCTGCTGATTTCTTTTTCGTTGTGCCAGAGCTCCTTGGGCGATCGATGAGATTCGGAGTTCCCCAGTTCCCATCGATCGGCCGGATAATGCACGTGACCGTCGACGTGACGCACGTAGCCGAAGAAATCATCGAAGCCGCGTTTGGTGGGATAAGCCGGCCAGGAATCCGGATCGGTGCCGTCGGACTTCATCGCATAACGCGCGTCGCCTTGCAGTCCGTACTTGCCGATGATCGCGGTTTTGTAACCGGCCGCTTTCAAGACGCTGGCGACGGTCGGCGCATCGGGCAAAGCTTTGTCGAATTGATTGTCGCGGATCGCCGCGTTGCCTTGGTGCTGGCCGAGCAACAGCGAAGCGCGGCTGGGCGCGCAGACCGGCGCGGGGCAGTAGTGATTGCGAAGCTGGGCGCCGCCGGCGGCCATCGCATCGATGTTCGGCGTGCTGAATTTCTTGTCGGTGTCGCGATCGTTTTGGTGGAGCACGCCGAGATCGCCCCACCCCAAGTCGTCACAAAGAATGAAGATGATGTTCGGTTGCGATGACGCGTCGTCCTGAGCCGTCGCGGTCCGCGGCCGGCACACCGCCGAGAGGACCACGATCGCGACGATCAAACCGTCCACCCATGAAGTTTGGCGTCGGGAGGTGCGGACTGACGATGACGACAAAATCATGGGATCCCCTCGGATTCGAGTATTTGTGAAAGGCGACGATTGTATTCGTTCAAGCATCTCGGCGTGACCCGTGTCACGGCGAGACGTGTCACGGCGACCCGCGGCGGGCAGGCTTGCGGCGGGCGGACCGCACCGGATCGGTGCGGGCTAACGCACGCCGCCCCTTGGATGCTCATCAGGGGACGACCGTTTCGGTCAATCCCGAGGGCCGTTTGCGGACGCTTGGGGGGACGTCGTCATCGTCGTCCGGATCGTCGCCGGTGGCGCGGAGCACCAGATACCACATCGCCAAGGTCACCAGAAAAATCGCGGAGATCACCGCGGCCCCTTCGATCAACAAGGTGCGACGCATTTGGCCGACGGGCGCGAAGACTTTCGCCAAACGATACTGAACCAAAACCAACAAGTCGGTCGTCGATCCGTCGGCCACCCGTTCACCCGAATCGGACGTCATTTGGGGCAGGGCGATCGGCTGCATCGCGGCGATCCACGGCCCTTGATAAGCCTTCGCGTCGTCGGCTTTGGCGACGGGATCCGAGTAGTCCACGTCGCCGCCTTCGAGCAACCGGTCCATCAACGCGGGCGGGATTTGAAAGCGTGCTTCGGCGACGTTTTGACCGGCTTCGCGGCGGGCGTCCATCAAAGGATGCTGCAACAAGGTTCCCCGCAAGTCACCTTCGCGGGCTTCGACCAAAACGGCGACTTGGTTGTCGCCCTGTTCGCTTTGCAGCAACTTGAAATCGCCCAAGTTGATCGTCACGACGAAAACCGCATCGGGGCGGGTGGAGGACTCGCTGAGAAAAATCGGCGTGCTGACGGCGACCTTCCACAAGTCCGACGCGGTGCTTTGAAAGGCGGCCGAAAGGTGAGTGCCGGTCAGCGGTTTCGTGTCGGCGATCGCTTGGTCGTCGCCGGGTTCGGGCAGGTCTTCGCTTTCGCCGTGAAAGTACGTCCGATAAGAAAAGTTGCGGCCCGCACTGTTTCGCTCTCGAACCACCGGATCCTCGTAGGCGATTCCGACGATCGTTCCGTAAGTGTCGGCCACGAACATCGTCGCCAACGGACGCTGGGCTTCGTCGCCGGTGTGGCCGGCCAAGCGCTTGTACAAAATTTCGTCCAACGCCAAGCGGGCGGGAAGATCAAAGATCTTTTCCCGTGCGTCGGCCCGGATCGCTTCGGCGTCGTCGCCGGACGCCTGACGGATGCGGAGCAACTGTTTCTCGATTTCGTCGTCACCGAGGAACGCTTGCAGCCGATCACGAAAGTCATCGCGGGACGCTTCGGCTTGGGCCAACGCGAAGTACCGCTCGATCTCGGTCTGCAAGGTCTGGGCGGCGAAACGGGCGGCCAGCTGGTTGCTACCGAACGCTTCCCGGCGAAGCGCTCCGGTGGTGCTGCTGCTGGCATGATCGACGCTGCGGACCGCGAAAATCGAGGTGGCGGCCAACAACAGCACGGGCCCCACGATTCCCAACAACAGCAACGGACGTCGCGTCCTGGTTTGATCGCGTGCGCGCAAGTCGCCCAAAATCTGTTGGATGTTTTGGTACCGCTCGGCCGGTTCGATGGCCAGACACTTGGCGATGATTTTCTGCAGCGGACGATCGACGCCGGAGCGATTGATGTTCTCGTGCGGCGGAGGTTGTTTTCGGATCGCTTCCTGGTACCGCAGCAAACGTTTGGGCAGTGATCCGGCGGTGTCGATGTCGGTCACCAGCGTGTCGTCGCGAAACGGCGGCCGACCGGTCAGCATCTGGAACAGGATCGCGCCGGCGGCATACACGTCCCAACTGGCATCGGCCGAGGCTTCCAGGTCGGCTTGTTCGGGGGCCATGTAAAACAGCGTCCCCAGGGCGGGCGTCTGGTCGTGCGACATGCGGCTTTGCCCGAAATCCGCCAAGCGGGGTTCGTTGTCGTCGGCCATCAAGATGTTGGCCGGCTTGACGTCGCAGTGCAGCACGCCTTTGTTGTGGCAATGGTTAAGTCCGACGCAAATTTTGCGGAAAATTTCAACCGCTTCGTCGATCGGCAAGCGACCGCGGGCCTGCAACATGTCCTGCAGCGATCCGCCGGTGATCAATTCCATCACGTAATACGGCGGTTCGGCGTCCCAACCGACCTCCAACACTTGCACGACGTGGCGATTGGCCGAAAGCTGGACCAAGTTCTTGACTTCACGACTGAGCAACGACCAATTGACGCCGCCGCGATGCAAGTAGAATTTGACCGCCACGCCGCGGCCCGTGTTCAAATCGCGACCGACCCAGACTTGGCCGAACGCGCCCGAGCCCAAGAATTTGGTCAGGCGATAACCGGGCACCTCGGCCGGTGGGGTCGTCGAGCGGATCGATAGCTGCTTGCTGGCCGAATGGCCGCTGGCGGTCTGGTGCAGAGTACGATCATCGGTCAAGCGAAGGATTCCTAGGTGAGCCGGAAAGAAGGGGGCGCCCGGAGACGACTTCGCCCGGCGACGACCTCGACCGACAGGGCGTGAGTTTCAGTTTACACCATCGATTCCACTCACAAGTCTGTAAGCCATGATCAGCCTGCCGCGTTGGATACGACCCTGCCGAATTTCGGCTTGCACGGCCGTTCTGTTGTTCGGGTGCTGCGACGCGTCGGCTCAAGCCCCCGAGCGTCCGGCGACGGAAACCGTCGACGCGGCAGGGGGAACCGTCGACGCGGCAGGGGGAACCG
>CAYVRC010000098.1:6085-21908 GCA_964453205.1 uncultured Pirellulaceae bacterium
GCGACGGAAACCGTCGACGCGGCAGGGGGAACCGTCGACGCGGCAGGGGGAACCGAGACTTCGCCGGAAACACCACTGGACGGTGCCGACGGTCGCGAACTTTTGCTGAGGCATTTTCGTCCGCAATCCAAGTTGCGGGTCGCCCGGACGCCGATCGACGGCGCGGCGTTTCCGGTCGTCGACGTTCATACGCATTTTCTGTTCAAGCTGCGTGACAACCGTCAGGCGTTGGAAGACTTCGTCCGCGTGATGGATCGCCAACACGTCGCCGTGTGCGTTTCGCTGGACGGTCGATTGGGGCCGACGTTCGCCCGACACCGCGACTTTCTATGGAAAGAACACAAAGACCGATTCCTCGTTTACGCGCACATCGATTGGCGGGGCGAAGGCGTCGAGGAACGACCGGAAACATGGGACTGTCAACGTCCCGGTTTCGCCGAGCGGACGGCCGCGAAGATCCGCGAGGCGGTCGACGGCGGCGCCAGCGGACTAAAAATCTTCAAGCGTTTAGGACTCGGTTACAAGAATCCGGACGGCAGTTTGATCGCGATCGACGACCCGCGGTGGGATCCGATTTGGGCCGTTTGTGGCGACTTGGGGATTCCGGTGATCATCCACACCGCCGACCCCGCCGCGTTCTTTGACCCCATCGACGCTCGCAACGAACGTTGGGAAGAACTAAGCCGGCATCCGACTTGGAGTTTTCATGGCGAACCGTTTCCGTCGCGGGACGAGTTGTTGGCCGCGCGAAACCGGGTCATCCGCCGTCATCCGGAGACGACGTTCATCGGCGCCCACGTGGCCAACAATGCCGAGGACTTGCGGACCGTTTCGAAGTGGCTCCGCGAGATGCCGAACTTGGTGATCGAGTTCGCTTCGCGGATCGCGGAACTGGGCCGACAGCCTTATTCGTCACGCGGATTTCTGATCCGTTACGCCGATCGGGTGATGTTCGGCACCGACGGTCCGCAGCCGGAAGCTCGACTGAACGCGTATTGGCGGTTTCTGGAAACCAAGGACGAAGCGTTCGACTACAGCGAAAAACAACCGCCTCCCCAAGGTTTCTGGACGATCCACGGCGTCGGTTTGCCCGACGAGGTGTTGCGAAAGATCTATCACGAGAACGCCGCACGATTGATCCCGGGTGTGGCGGAGCGTTTGAAAACGACCAGGCCGAATTCACCCGCCGCGACGCCCGAGCGCTAGCCGCTCATGGCTTAGAATGTCGATCCCACGAAATCATGCCCCCTCCAGCCCCCGGATCTCCGTCATGCCCGTGAAACCTTCGACGCCTCGCGATGCCACCGTCTCGGCGGCGGCCACCGTCTCCCCCACCGCTGTTTCCGGCACTTCGATTTCACGTCGGACCGCCCTGCGGGGAATCGCCGGCGTGGCGGCAATGGGATTCCATGAATCCTCGCACGGGGCCGAGGAGACCACGGGGCGCGGGGCCGGCGAGGTCGTCAACGTCGGGGTGATCGGGACGGGGAATCGTGCCCGGCAACTGATGAGCCAGTTGCCGGCGACCGCGCGGGTCGTCGCGATCTGTGACTGTTACGAACAGCGTGCCGCCGAGACCTTGGAGAAATTCGCCGCCGGTTGGCCGGTTTACGCGGATCACCGCAAGATGTTCGACGCCGAGAACTTGGACGCGGTGATCGTCGCGACGCCCGACCATGGGCGAACCTTGCCGTGCATCGAGGCCTGCCAGGCCGGCTTGGACGTCTATGCCGAGAAGCCCCTGACCGTTTACATCGCCGAAGGCCGCGCGGTCGTCGACGCGGCGAGGAAATACGACCGTGTCTTTCAAGTCGGCACGCAACAGCGGACCATGGAAATCAACGACTTCTGTTGTGGTCTGGTTCGCGACGGCAAACTCGGCGCGGTCAAGTTCGTCCAAGCCTGCAATTACACCGGGCCGCGACGCTACGAAGGCTTGGCCGAAGAGCCGATTCCCGAGGGCGACGATTGGGACCGCTGGTGCGGCCCGACGCCGCTGCGTCCGTTCAACCGGGCCTTGCAGTTCGGCTGGATGGGGTGGCGGGCGTACAGCGGCGGCGAAATGACGAATTGGGGTGCCCACGGCGTCGACCAAATTCAATGGGCGCTGGGCAAGAGTCTGACCGGGCCGAGCGAACTGACGCCGATCACCCCGGGCCCCAACGGAAAAGTCACCGCGAAGTACGCCGACGGTTTGGAAGTCCGCTTCGAACTGGACGGGGGGCCGATGGGCGGCGGGATCTTTCACTGCGACGCCGGCAAGCTGGAGATCAACCGGAACCGTTTCGCCAGCAATCCGGCCGACCTGATCAAGGGGGCTCCCGATCCGGCCGTTCAGCGAAAATGGGAAGAACCCGGCTGGATCGCCGGACCCCACCTGGCCGACTGGATCGACTGCATCAAGTCCCGCCGCCGCCCCCGTGCGGACGTCGAGATCGGGCACCGCAGCATCACCTTTTGTCATCTGGTCAACATCACGCGAGAGCTCGGCCGCACGGTCCGCTGGAACCCGGAAACCGAGCGGTTCATTGACGACGACCAAGCGAATGCTCTACTGACCCGTGAGCGACGCGAGGGTTACGAATTGCCGACTTGAGCCTTGAATAGTTTTTTTCTATGCGAATCGGCGTTGGTATCTATTAATCAAAGTGTCGTGACGTGTCGTAAGTTCAGGAACAGCGTCTTGGCTGGTCGATAGTGTTCAACATGCCGGCTCCGTTTTCCTTTTTTTGACTCGCCCATGCCCAATGATGATCCGAACGCTTCCGATTTCGGGGGCCCGAATCCTTCGCCGGGCGGAGACCGTCCGAAACCCGACCTGGAGGCGCTTTACGGCGTGATCAGCCACGTCGGTTTGGGTCTGGGTTTCACTTTTGAAGAAGTCAGCATGGGGTCGCTGGACGAATTGTCCGGCGACGACGATCCGCTGTACACACTGAAGATCGGGTCGGAACAGGTCGGGATCTCGCTGACCGAGATTTTCACCGACGACGCCGACGAGTTGTTCGCGTTCGTCCGCGAATCGTTTCCGGTGATCTTCGCCCAGCCCGACGGATCGTTCGTGGTGCTGGAGAAGATGGCCGGCCGCAAAGTCGACGCGATGGAGATCGGTGGCAAGTCGACGCCGCTGTTGCTGCGGAAGAACAAAGTTCAGGCGTTCCTGAACGCGGACGTCCAGCCGCGAATTTTTGTCGCCAAGAAGCAGCTCGAATGCGACACGATTTCCGGCGCCCCCGCCCACCACGGCCACGACCATCACGAACACCTGTCGCCCGTCCGACGGTTTTGGGGTCTGCTGAGTCTGGATCGTCGCGACATCACGATGGTGGTTTTGTTCGCCTTCGTCGCGGGCGTGCTGGCGTTGGCGACACCGCTGGCGATCGAATCCCTGGTCAACGTGGTCAGTTGGGGGACCTATTTTCAGCCTTTGTTGATTTTGGCGATCATGTTGCTGACGTGCCTGGGTCTGGCCGGCGTGCTGAGGATCCTGCAAACCGTGGTCGTCGAAATCATCCAGCGTCGCCAGTTCGTTCGCATCGTCAGCGACTTGTCGCATCGATTTCCGCGTGCCAACCAAGCCTCGATCAGCCGGGAGTACCCGCGAGAGCTGGCCAACCGCGTGTTCGACATCATGACGATTCAAAAGGCGACCGCGACGTTGCTGGTCGACGGTGTCACGATCGTTCTGACGACGCTGATCGGTCTGGTGTTGCTGGCGTTTTATCACCCGTTCCTGCTGGGTTTCGACATCGTGCTGGTGCTTTCGATGATCAGCATCACTTGGGTTCTGGGACGCGGGGGCATCCGCACGGCGATCGAAGAATCGATGTCCAAGTACCGTGTCGCCCACTGGTTGCAAGACGTGATCGCATCGCCGTCGGCCTTCAAGATCAACGGCGGGGAGTCGTTGGCGATCCAACGTGCGAATCAGTTGACCGCGGAGTACATCGCGGCGAGGCGAAAACAGTTCCGGGTGGTGCTGCGTCAGATCATCTTCGCGATCGGGCTTCAGGTCGTTGCGTCGACCGTCGTGCTGGGACTGGGGGGTTACTTGGTCATCCAAGGGCAGCTGACGCTCGGTCAACTGGTCGCCAGCGAGCTGGTCGTGACCGTCATCGTCGGCGCATTCGCCAAGGCCGGCAAGTCGCTGGAAAAGTTTTACGACTTGATGGCCGGCGTCGACAAAGTCGGCCACTTGTTGGACGTGCCGCCGGATCCGCGGATCGAATTGACCGTGTTGCCGGCCGGCCCGGCCGAAGCGAGTTGGAGCGACTTGCAATTCAAGCACGTGACCGGCGTTTCGAAGATTCCGGCGACCGAAATCTCTCCGGGCAGTTGCACCGCCGTGATCGGCGACGACATTGCCGGCCGTCGGGCGTTGATGCGGGCCTTGGGGGGGCTGCTGCAACCGACGGGCGGACACTTAGAAATCGCCGGCTACGATGCTTTCCAGGCGGCCAGCGGCGGAAACGGTCGCTTGGTCGGCTTTGCGGGGGACTTGGAGATTTTTCACGGCAGTCTGCGGGACAACGTCGATCTGGGACGGTCGCGGGTCGGGCAAAACCGGGTCCGCGAAAGTTTACAAGACGTCGGCCTGTGGACCGACGTCCTGAAGACGCCCGGCGGATTGATGACGCGGTTGCAAACCGGCGGCTATCCATTGACGTATCCTCAAAAGTTACAATTAATTCTTGCCAGGGCGATCGCGTCGCGTCCTCGACTGTTGTTGGTCGATGGTCTGCTGGACGAATTGAACGACGACCAGCGCGACGAGATTTGGACGATGTTGACGGACCCGGGCGCACCCTGGACGCTGTTGGTATCGACGTCGCTGCAAGACATCGCTTCGCGATGTGAGAATCAAGTTTCTGTTCGCCGAGGATAATCATGCTGAGAGACACGACCCGCGAGGCCGCGACGATCCCCGGCCTGACGCTCCGAGACGAGTTTTCGGGTAATTTCCCCGCGATGCAGATGGTGCGCACCGGTCGATTGGTGCGCTGGTTCGGCAAGATCACGTTCGCGTTCCTCGTCTTTTCGATTCTCGCGATGTTCTTCGTGCCTTGGCGTCAAACCGCCCGTGGTGTCGGAACCGTCACGGCGCTGGATCCTCAGGAACGCCCGCAACCGGTCCTCAGTCCTTCCAAAGGTGTGATCAGTTGGGTCGCCGAAGACTTGCGTGAAGGCAGCTACGTCGAACAGGATCAGTTGCTATTGAGAATGACGCCTTTCGCCGCCGAAGGGGTCGAACAGCTGAAAGCGCAGATTCTGACGGCGGAATCGAAGGTCGAACTTGCCAAACAGGCGATCGAAAATGCCAAGACGAACTGGGAACGCCAAATCGAAGGGGGAAAATCGCTGGTCAACTCCTTACAACAAGACGTGATCGGGGCGGAGCGGAAATGGGAGCAAGCCAAAAACGAAGTCGAAGCCTACATGGCGAAATTAAAGAACAAAGAAAACGAATTGAGGATTGCCAAACGGCTGCTTCCCCAAGGCTTGGTGTCGCAACAGGAGTACATCGCGAAATTAACCGCCGTGGAAGAAGCGATGAACCAAACCTTGCAAGCCGAGAACAAGCAGGAAGAACTGTACGCGGCCATGCAGAGCAAGCGGGAAGACGTCGAAGCCAAAAAGCAAGACGTTACGATCAAAAACCAAGAAGCCGAGCAGAAGTACTTGGCCGAACAGAGCAAGCTGGAGACGGCTCGCAAAGAGCTGATCGACCTGCAAAACAAACGCGGCGAGTTTGACCGATTGGAAGTCAGCGCTCCCAAATCGGGCTTCATCCAGCAGTGGGACGGCCTGGAAGGAAGTGACACCATCAAGGAGGGCGATCAACTTTTCGTGATCGTTCCCGACGCCACCGAATTGTCGGTCGAAATGAAGGTCAGCGGCAATGACATGCCGCTGATCCACGAGGGCGACCGGGTCCGTTTGCAATTCGAAGGCTGGCCGGCCGTCCAGTTCGTCGGTTGGCCCTCGGTCGCCGTCGGAACCTTCGGCGGTAAAGTCAGCCGAGTCTTCCCAACCGACGATGGCAAGGGGTTTTTTCGTGTGGTTGTGACGGCGGACAACCATTTTGAACGTGAGGACGGTTGGCCCGATAGCCGATACTTGCGACAAGGTGTGCGCGCCAACGGATGGGTGCTGCTGAAACGTGTTCCGCTTGGTTATGAGATATGGCGTCAATTGAACGGATTCCCGCCGGTCGTGGCCGACGACGAGCCGGGCGGTACGAAACAGGACAAGGGCAGCAAGGTCAAGCTTCCCAAAGTCTGATCCCGGGTCGTGTGCCGGCCGGCATCAATCGGCCCGGCCGGGGGGTGAATGCGTGGGCGCGGGCGGTTCGCTTGGTCGCCGTCTCGGCTTCGCTTTGGATCGGCGTCGGACCGGTCTCGGCCCAAACGCCCGGTGACGCGGCGGCTGACGAATCTTTCGCGCGTTTCCTGGCGATGCTGCCCGACGACGACGTATCGGACGCGCCGGACTCCGCCCTATCCGAAGCCGGCGATGTCGACGGGTCGAGCCGCTTCGATTTCGGCCTGGACGACGGACAAGACGACATCGAGGACGGCGGGCCGGACGATCCGGAAACGATTCCGTCCGGCGACGCGGCGCGAGACGACCGGGACGCCGCGGAGCTGGCAGCCGACGACGACGACGGTTCGGAGGACGAGCTGACGATCGCCGACGTGATCGCCAGCGTCTATCGCTCGTACCCGGATATCGCCGCGGCCCGCCAGGAGATCACGGTGGCCGGCGGCGACCTGTTGTCCGCTTACGGCGCTTACGACACGAAACTGCAAGCGTTCACGCTGAACGAACCGACGGGCTTTTACGAAAATTATCGACACGGACTGGGTGTCGCCCGACAAACCTGGTGGGGCGGATACGTCGCCGCGGGTTATCGCAACGGACGAGGGTTCTTTCAACCCTGGTACAAGGAACGTTCGACCGACGAAGGCGGTGAATTCAAAATCGCGTACAACCAACCTTTGCTGCAGGGTCTGGCGATCGATCCCCAACGTGTCGCCGTCTTTCAAGCTTCGTTGCAACAGCAAGCGGCGACACCGATTCTGCAACAAGCCATCCTGACGATTTCGCGGGAAGCCGCGATGTTGTACTGGGACTGGGTGTTGGCCGGAGCGGTCCTGGAGGCGCAACGTGAACTGTTGGAGCTGGCCGAGATTCGCGAGGAACAGTTCGACGCCCAATTCGAGGCCGGATCGACGGCCCTGATCGACGTCCTGCAGAACCGTCAACTGGTGGCCGATCGACGGGCCAAATTCTTCGAAACGCAGCAAAAATTCCAAGCCGCCGCGCTGAAACTCGGGCTGTACTTGCGGGGTCAGGACGGCCGTCCTTTGCCGCCCGGCCCCGACTGGCTGCCCGAGCGTTTCCCGGTGATCGAAACGCCGCCGGATCGCACCTTGCAAGACGATTTGGCCGCCGCGCTGACGCGTCGCCCCGAACCCCGGCTGTTGCAATTGGGCATTCAGCAGACGCAGTGGGATCGTCGTTTGGCCTGCAACGAATTGTTGCCGCGACTGGATTTCGTTTCGGAGCTTTCCCAAGACGTGGGCGATCCGGCCAGCAGCAAAATCGACGACAAGGGCCAGTTGGAACTGGTCATCGGCGTCCAAGGCGAAGTCCCGATCCAGCGACGCAAGGCGCGGGGCAAGATCCGATCGACGACCGGAAAAATCGCCCAAGACACCCAGAAGTTGCGACTGGTGCGTGACAAAATCGCCAACGAACTGTTCGTCGCTTACAACGACTTGCAACTTTCGGCCCAAGCCATCGCACAGTACGAGGAATCTCTCCGCGCCGCGGTCGACGTGCTGCAACGATTTCGTTTCGCGTTTGATGAAGGCAACCTGGACCTGTTTCAGTTGAACATCTTTGAAACCAAGGTCACGGAAGTCGAAATCAAGCTGGTCGAGTCGCAGCGAACTTGGTTCGCGGCACTGGCCGACATGCAAGCCGCCCTGGGCCTGGATCCGCTGGAGCAAGCGATGATCGTCGCCACGTTACCGCAGAGCGAGCGTCCGGGACCAGGCAACCTGCCGACCATCGAAATGCCCGACGATGAGGAACTGGAAAGGGACTTGCGCCGAAGATTGGGGATTCGCCGTGCCGCCGATCAAGCATCCGCGGATGCGGATGACGGCGGACCGGGTGAGGATGAAGCCGACGAAGACGAGTGACTTTTCATTCGATCGTTCGCTTTGCCGATCAACTGCATGGGCCGCGTAAGGCGGCTTAGCAACACGCGGATCATCCTTGCCGTAGCGGGATTCGCCAGAATTCCGATCCGGGATTGCGGAGCCGGAAGTCTGACGACGTCCGCTACGCCTACAGGATCCCGCCGTGGGTCCGGATGGGCGTCAGGTGGCTGGGGGAATCTAGGAACCAGAACCGTTCCCATTCCTCCATCAGCGAACGCAGGTCTTCGGAGGTGTACAGAAGTTGTTGCACACGGCGCTCCGGACGGGCCGAATAGATCGGCAGGAAGCAACCGACGGATGTCGACAAGCAAGCGGTCAGCAGGGCCAGTTGAAATAGGCGTCGCATCGACGTTCCTCCATGAACGTGGGTCACAAAAATCAAAAATCGTCCCATCGGCCGCTGTGACGGTTGGTCGGCGGAATTTGGGAGATGGTTCGGTCGGGTGGTGGCTGGCTAGTGTCTTGATCGAACGTGGCGTCGCCGTCGTTCGGAACGTCGGGAATTTGTCCGTCCAATTTTCGCACCCGGGCTTCCATGAATTTGCCGGGCTTGAACGTCACCACGTGTTTGCTGGGCACGTCGACTTGCTGACCGGTTCGCGGGTTTCGAGCCTTGCGGGCGGCGCGCGGCTTGACCTCAAAGACACCGAAGTTTCGCAATTCGATCCGCTGTTCTCGTACCAGGCAGTCGATGATGGCGTCGAAAGTTTTCTGGACAATTTCCTTGGTCTGTTGTTGAGTCAGCCCAACCTCTTCGGAGATCGTTCGCACGATGTCTTTTTTGGTCACACTGGACTCCCTGCCGCGTCACCCCGGGAGGCTGGCGATCGTTGTAAACCGTTGTCTGCGAATAACTTAAACGTTTCTGGAGTCTAAGTCGGCGGCAGCCAAAGGTCAAGATCGTCCTCTCGGGAAACGGCCGCGCGAATCGCGTCGGCAGGATGTTTCCACCGATTGTATCGACCGGCACAACCGGCAATCTTGAAACAATCGGGTCAAACGGACTTTGCTTTCCGCGCGGTCTCGATTTCGTCGAGCGAATAAACGCGACCGATCCCCGCGCCGGGACAAACCGCGCAGGTGTCGGCCCAGTCCGCCGGACGGGCCAAGTTGCTGTCCCAGAAAGGCCAGGTTCGGCACTGGGTCGGGCGTGCTTTGTAGACACGACACCGCCGGGTCGTGCGATCCAACAGGATGCAGTCGCCGTCGTCGTATTCTTTCAGACTCCGCTCGCGGCCCACCGGCCGGACGAACGCCGCTTCGAATTCCTGGATCTTCATCGACAACGCGTCGGCCATCGCGTCGATCTCTTCTTGCCCGACGTACACGTAGCCCGGTTCGCCGCTGCAACAGTCGCCGCACTGCGTGCACGCGAACGACAAGCCGTCGGCGTACCAGGGCGTGGCGGATTGCGGAACGGCCGGTTTGCTGTTTTTCATGATGCGGAGAATCCTACGAAAGTCCGCCCGAGGGAAACAGGACCGGACTCGTCTGCCGCCTCTGAATCAGTAACCGGCTCCGGGATTTCGCCAACGCAGCGGATCCGATCCGTCGCCGGCCGGCGGCGTGCCGGGCCGGACACCCGGGGCCGCCGAGGGAGTCGGGGCCGTCGAGGGGCCCGGGTTGGACGAGGGTGAGGTGGCGAAACCGGACGTCGCGGCGCGGGAACCGGTGCCGATCGGAGCCGGGTTCATCGCGTTGCTGCTCAAGCGGACCCGCGGGGGCGGCGTCATGGCCGGTGCCGTTGCGATCGGCTGCAATTCCACCGCGGGCATGCCGTTCCGTGGGTCGGCGATCGACGGGTTGTCGGCATAGCTGCCGGTGACGACGGGGTTGCCGTTGGCGGGGGGGCTCGGCAAGTATCCCGGCGGTGGTGGCGCGGCGGTCAGATCGATGACTCTCATGCCGCCTGAATGATCCGAAGGTCCCGAAACGGAGGCCCCGGTGGTTTCGTCGCCGAAACCCGATTGCGTTTGATGGCCGGTTTGTCGGATCCCCGAGCCGACCGGCCCGTCGGCACCGGCGGCCGCCAACTCGGCCGGGCCCGCTCCCAACGGCATCGTCTGGCTGACACCGCCCATGTAGTTGTTGGGGCTGGAAACGGCTCCGGTCGCCGGCGGCGGGACTCGTGAATCGCCGGCGCCGAACGGCATCAAGTTGGGCGCGGCGGCTCCGCCGGCCGGGGCCGTGAAGGGCTGCAGGGCCCCGGTCGTCGAACCGGGCGTTTGGCGGCAACCGGCGGCGAGCACCGGCCAGACGCCCCAGGAGAGTCCTGCGGCCAGTCGCAACGCTTTGCCCGCGATTCGGCGTCGTCGCGGGCCGAGCGGAGAACGCCGGTCGAGTGGAAGTCGAGCACGCATCAATGCAACCAAAACTGGGGAATCGTTCGCGAGGAAAAAGTTTTGCCCGTCCAGGCCTTGAGGACGGCTTTATCAAGAATCGGAAATCGGTCGAAAGCCCAGTCACATTCGACTTGAGCCGAAATCGGAATTTTCTTAGGGTTCGCCAACCCGGACAGGCTTTCTCGAGCGTGTCGAGTCGTCGTTCGTCTCCATCGCATGGACGAGCGAAACCTTCCGGCGCTCAAACATGGACGGATCAAAGGAGTGACCGTGATGCCACTGAAAATTGCCATGCTTCGACCTTGGATGGTGACGCTTGTTTCCCGCTTGCGTGTCTTCGCGGCGGTGCTGCTGATCGGACCGATCGCCGCCACGACGACCTTGCCCCCGAAAGCGACCGCTCAGCAAGCCACCGCCCAGCAAAGGGCTGCCCAGCAAAGGGCCGCCCAGCAAAGGGCCGCCGCACCGGCAAAGGCTGCGACGACCAACAGCGTCGTCGCCACCGTCAACGCCGACCCGATCACCGAAAAAAATCTGGCCGACGAGACCGTCCGCCGCTACGGCGAGGGCGTCTTGGACGGCATGATCAACCGCTACTTGATCTTGCAAGCTTGCCAGGCCCGGGGCATCGAAGTCACCAAAGCCGAAGTCACCGAGGAAATCAATCGCTTGGCGTCGAAGTTCCGCTTGGACATGAACAGCTACCTGAAACTGCTGCAGGAGGAACGCAACATCAGCCCCGCCGAGTACGCGCAGGACATCGTTTGGCCGACCCTGGCCCTGCGTCGCTTGGTCGCCGACAAGATTGAGATCACCGACGAGGAATACAACAAGCAGTACATGGCCCGTTACGGCGAAGCGATCAAGTGCCGCATGATCATGGTGGGCGAACGTGACAAAGCCGAAGCGATCCACGGGCAAGCCGCCGCCGACCCGTCGAAGTTCGAAGCCTTGGCGAAAAAATTCAGCGAAGACGAGTCCAGCGCCAGCGTCGGCGGTTTGATCCCACCGATCCGCCGCTACACCAGCGACCCGGACATGGAACAAGCCGTGTTCGCGTTGGCCGACGGTGACGTCTCCGGCATCCTGCCGATCGGCGACCAGTGGATGATCCTGCAAGCGGTCCGACGCATCCCCGCGGCGACACCGCCGCCCCAAACGATGCCTCTGATCCGCGAACAGATCGTCGACCAGATCCGCGATGAAAAAGTCCGCGTCGCCGCCTCCGAACTGTTCACCCGACTGCAAGCCGACGCCAACGTCACGAAAGTCTTGGGCGACTCGGCCGAGATGAACCAGCACCCCGGCGTCGCGGCCTTGATCAACAACCAACCGATGCCGATCAGCCAAGTCGCCGACGAAGCGGTTCGCCGACACGGCCCGGAAGTCTTGGAAGGCGAAATCAACCGGAAACTGCTGACGCAAGCCCTGAAGAAGGCCGACGTCGCCGTCACCTCGGATGATCTGACCTCCGAAACGACCCGCGCCGCGGTCGCCTACGGCTTCACCAAACCGGACGGCTCGGCCGACTTGGACGGCTGGATCCGATCGGTCACCAGCGACGGCGAAACGACTCAAGACATTTACATGCGCGACGCCGTGTGGCCCAGCGTGGCGCTGAGAAAACTGGTCGAAAGCGAAGTCCGTCTGACGCAGGAAGACCTGCAACTCGGTTTCGAATCGGCTTACGGCCCCAAGGTCGAAGTCCTGGCGATCGTGCTGGGTGATCAACGCACCGCGCAAAAGGTATGGCAGATGGCTCGCGACAACCCGACGCCGGTGTTCTTCGGCGAACTGGCTCAGCGGTACAGCATCGAACCGTCCTCGGCGTCCAACAACGGCATGGTCCCGCCGATCCGCAAGCACGGCGGCCAGGCGGCGATCGAAAAGGAAGCTTTCTCGCTCAAGCCGGGCGAATTGAGCGGCATCGTGGCGACCGGTGACAAGTACATCATCATGCGTTGCCAGGGTTACACCGAACCGGTCGTCAGCGATTTCGAAGCCGTCCGCGGCGAGTTGGTTCGCGACTTAACCGAAAAGAAGGTCATCGAACTGATGGCCAACAAATTCGACTCGCTCAAGGACAACGCCGAAATCGAGAACTTCCTGGAGATCGCCCTGAAGAGCGGCGGCACGAGAAGGTAGTCCTCACGCCGAACGGGTCGTCGCGTTCCGGTGTGGCGTCCTCCCTCGGCCCCGATCGATCCGATTGCCCCAGACCGGTCCGCCCACCCGCGGACCGGTTTTTCGTGGGATTTCGTCACGTCCGCCGATTCAGCCGCTTCCCTGAACCCGACTTTCGTGTCTAAGTTGATTCGATCGCAGCCCCCTGAATCGCCTCATCAAGCCAGTCACACGACGATGCCCCAGCCTTTCAATCCCGACACGCCGAACATCGACGCACCGGCGATCGAGCCGCCGACGACCGATCCGCCGCCGCATCCGTTCGAGGTCAAATTCGCGGCCCGGGTCGACCGATTGCCACCCTACATGTTCGGGCGGATCAACAATTCGCTGTACCAAAAGCGACGCGCCGGCGACGACGTGATCGACCTGGGCATGGGCAACCCGTCCGACCCGCCCGACGACGTCGTGATCAAGAAATTGGCCGAAGCCGCTTCGGACCCGGGCAACCACGGCTACAGCAAATCCAACGGGATCACGAACCTCCGCCGCGAAGTCGCCGGCAAGTACCATCGCAAGTACGGGGTGCGGCTGGACCCGGAACACGAGATCATCGCTTGTCTGGGCAGCAAGGAAGGCTTCTCGCACATGTGCCTGGCGTTGATGGGCCCCGGCGACACCGCCATCATTCCGTCGCCCTATTTTCCCGTTCACATGTACGGCGTCATCCTGGCCTCGGGCAACGTCGTCGCCCTGGACGTCGCGGACCCGGATAAATTTCTCAGCAACGTCGCCTACACCTGTGAGAATTTGACGCCGGTTCCGAAGGTCTTGATCGTCAACTACCCGCATAACCCTTCCTCGGCGGTCATCGAGCCGAGCTTCTTCGTCGAAGTCGTTCGGCTGGCCAAAAAATACGGATTGATGGTCATCCACGACTTCGCTTACGCCGACGTCGCTTTTGACGGGTATCAGCCGCCCAGTTTCTTAAGCGCCCCGGGCGCCAAGGACGTCGGTGTCGAATTCACGACGATGAGCAAGGGTTACAACATGGCCGGTTGGCGTGTCGGTTTCGCCGCCGGCAACGCCGAGATGATTCGGGGCTTGGGCACGATCAAGGGCTACTACGACTACGGCATGTTCCAAGCGATTCAGATCGCGGCGATCGTCGCACTTCGCGAAACCGAAGCGACCGTCGAAAAGCAGTCCGAGATCTATCAAGGTCGCCGCGACGCCTTGGTCAGCGGGCTGCATCGTCTGGGCTGGAACGTCGATCCGCCCAAAGCCGGCATGTTCGTCTGGGCCGAGGTCCCCGAACCATGGAAGTCATCGATGTCGACGATGGACTTTGCGATGAAATTGCTGGAACAAGGCAACGTCGCGGTCAGTCCGGGCAGCGGGTTCGGCGCCGCCGGCGAAGGTTTTCTGCGAATGTCGCTGGTCGAAAACGAACAGCGTTTGCGACAAGCCGTCCGTCAAATCGCCAAGTGCCTTGCACAGAAGCAAAGCCCCAGCGCCGCATCGCCCGAAACCCTGACGACTTGATCGCCGGTCTGGGCGGCCCGATGTCTGGGCGGCCCGTTCACTCGCCGGACAACCGCATCGCCGTGTCGATCAATTCGACCAACTCGGCGCGGAATCCCGCTTCGTCGTCATCTTTGGCGGCCTCGGCGACCTTTCGCACGTCGGGCAGCGTCCAGGACCCCTTGAACGGGCTCTCGCGAAGCTGCATGCCGAACCCGGCGACCGCGGCGGCGAATCGGGCGTCGGCGTCGGCGGCGTCGAAGGACGTCTTCGCGTCGGCCCGGACGGGCGTTTCGATCAGCGTGCTGGTGTCGCCGCCGTCGGGTCGTTTGTAACGCAGTTTCAACGTCATCAGTTCGCCGGATCGGCGGGCCGTTTCGGTCGGTTGTGATTCCGTTTGGTACTTGGGCGGATCGGTTTTCGGCGGCAACGCGTCGGCGTCGACACCGGCGGGCACGATTTCGTACAGCGCCGTCACCGCGTGTCCCGCACCGATCTCGCCGGCGTCTTTCTTGTCGTCGTTGAAGTCTTCCTTGGCCAAGACGCGATTCTCGTAACCGATCAAGCGGTACGACGACACTTCGGCGGGATTGAATTCGACTTGCAGCTTGACGTCTTTGGCAATCGTCACCAGCGTGGCGTTGGTCTGTCGGACCAAGACCTTGCGGGCTTCGTTCTTGGTGTCGATGAAGGCGTAGTTTCCGTTACCACGACCGCTGATTTGTTCCATCATGGCGTCGTTGTGGTTGCCCATGCCGAACCCCAAGACGGTCAAAAAGATGCCGCCCTTGGATTCGGTTTCGACCATCGACACCAGCGCGCCGGTGCCGGTCGTGCCGACGTTGAAATCGCCGTCGCTGCACAAGATGACCCGGTTGACGCCGCCCGGGATGAAGTTGTCCCTGGCGGTTTGATAGGCCAAGTGGATGCCTTGACCGCCGTTGGTGCTGCCGCCGGCGGAAAGCCGCGTCAGCGCGCGGCGGATTTTCTTCCGCTTCGTCGCTGGAGTGCTTTCCAACACCAAACCCGCCGAACCCGCGTAAGTCACGATGGCGACGCGGTCGTCGTCGCCGAGCTGTTTGAGCAGCATTTTCATGCCTTCCTGCACCAAGGGCAGCTTGGCCGGTCGGTTCATCGAACCGCTGGTGTCCAACAGGAACACCAAGTTGCAAGCCGGCCGATCCTCGGATTTCATTTTTTTGCCCTGCAACGCGATACGAGCGAGCAGGTGTTTTTCGTTCCACGGGCAGTCCAGCACGGCGACGTGATCGGCGAAGGGATGCTCGCCGTCGGCCGCGGGAGCGTCGTAGGCGTAGTCGAAATAGTTCAGCATTTCTTCGATGCGGACGGCGTCGGGTCGCGGCAAGCGACCGGCGACCAAGGCGCTGCGGACTTTGCTGTAGCTGGCCGTATCGACGTCCACGCTGAAGGTCGACAACGGGTGCTCGCTGACTCGTTTGAACGGGTTGTCCGTGATCGGATCGAACTTGTCGCCCGACAAGCCGGGGCCGACGCCCAAGGAAGCGTCGAAGCCGGTCTGGGCCGGTTCCTCTTGCTGTTCGATCATGATTCGCGGAGTGACCCCGAGCCTCACGTTGGGGC
>CAYVRC010000099.1:0-21684 GCA_964453205.1 uncultured Pirellulaceae bacterium
CGAAGAAGCTGCCGCCTCCGAAGAACCTCCGGCCGCTAGCGAAGAAGCTGCCGCCACCGAAGAACCTCCGGCCGCTAGCGAAGAGGCGACCAGCAGCAGCGACGAGCCGCCGGCCGCCCCGGCCGACGAAGAACCGGCCGCGGAAGCACCGCCGGCGCCGGAACCGGATGCCAACACGGACATCTAGTTCGCCATCACGGTCAAAGCTTTGCGGAGCCTCGCCGCTTTGTTTCCTTGACGTTTCGACTGAAAAGGAACACGGCTCGACGGCTTCGCCTTTGCAAACGAACCTCGCCGGCTGAAAAGCGGGCGAGGTTTTTTCGTGTCGTCGGCGATGTGGCGATCACGCGGCGGCTCGGTCGTCCCCGGTGGAATCACGCGGCCGAGCCTGTCATAAAGGCGGCCCTTCGTCCCACTTTTCTTTCCTTCCTCGCTTTGAAATTTGAGTAACCATGATGTCGACTTGGCCCATCGGTGTGTTCGCTTCGGTCGATGCCGGACTCGGCGTCTCCTGGGACGTGATCGGCGATTTGGGGGTGCCGACGATCCAGCTGCACGCCCCGCATGCGGGAAATCGCACGGCCGCGACGGCGGATCGTCTGGCCGGTCAACTCGGCACCATGAACGTCGTTTGCACGGCGGTGTTTGGCGGATTCGAAGGGGAAAGCTATGCCGACATCCCGACCGTCGTCCGGACCGTCGGATTGGTGCCGCCGGAAACCCGCGAGCACCGTCTGCGGGAGATGCAAGAAATCTCCGACTTTGCCAAGTTCTTGGACTGTGACACCGTCGCGTTGCATTTGGGCTTCGTTCCGCACTCGCCCGATGCCGACGGGTACGCCGACATCGTCGACGTGACGCGTCGCCTGTGTGACCACTGCGGCGAAAACGGTCAGTTCTTGCATTTGGAGACCGGGCAAGAAACGGCGGACGGCTTGCTGACCTTTCTGGAACAAGTCGGCCGCGAGAATCTGAAGATCAATTTTGATCCGGCCAACATGATCCTGTACGGCACCGGCAAACCTCTGGACGCCCTTCGCGCGGTCGGCCCTCATGTCCGCAGCGTCCATTGCAAGGACGGAACCTGGAGCGACCGCCCCGGCGAAACTTGGGGCGCGGAAGTCCCGCTGGGTCAGGGTGACGTCGACATGCGTCAGTACCTGGTCACCTTGAAGGAAGTGGGCTACACCGGACCGCTGACGATCGAACGGGAAATCCCTCAAGATCCGGATCGTCAACGCGCCGAGATCAGCGCGGCGATCGACCTGCTGACCCGGCTACGTGGCGAGATCCTGTAGCCGCACGCGTGCCCCGTGCCCCGTGAGCCGTACCCGATGTCGAAGTTCGGCTTCCGACGACGCTCCGTCGGCACCGACCGATCATGCCGCCGACGGTGCGTCGTCTTGATCGTGGCCGAGCAGCATTCGGCGACGGGCATCGGCGATCAGCAAAAAACCCTCACGGACGTAAGATCCCGCCGCGATCAGACCGGCCAACAAACCGAACGAGCCGACCCACCATATCGGAGCGGCCAGAAACACGCCCAAACCGATGATCAGGAACACGCCGGCGACCATGAACTTGGACATCCCGCGCAGTTGGGTGTCGCGGGTCTGAAGCTTGGTGCTGCGGCTGATCGCCGCGCGGGCCGAATCGTTGGCCAAGGCGCGCATGGCGGACAAGTCCGTGTTCTTTTCGGGGGCCTGGGAGCGTGCGACCAACGGGGCGTTGGGATCGACCGGCGATGTGGCGACATCGGGTCCCGGCAAAGCCTGGTTCGCATCGACGGCCTTGGCCGACTTGGCGGGAGTCTTGGCCGGCGGTGCCGAAGCCGGAGCGGCCGGTGCCGTCGACGAACCCTGCACGCGTTGCAACAAGCGGTTCATGTAGGCTTCGATCGAATCGTCGTCCGCTTCACCCGACGAGCCGGCCGGATCGGGTGGTGACGGAGCCGCTTCGATCACCGGAGCTGCTTCGATTGCCGGCGACGCGTCAGACCGTTCGGTGTCGGGTTGAACGTATTCGGTTTCGTTCAGCACCGAGTCATTGATGCCGAAGGCTTGGGGCGCTGAAAAGGCGTCCTCCGCGGCGTCCTCGTCGTCCGGCGAATCGGGTGTCGCGCCCGAGGTCGGAGTGACGTGGTCATGCCGATCGGCGTCATCGCCGGTGTTTTCCCAAGGCGATGGTGGCGTTTCGCTTCGTTGCAGTTCAGAGAGGGGAAACGTCGGCGAGTCTTGGTCGTCCGCGACGGCCTCGTCGGTCCGCATCATCCCGGCCAAAGAAGACGGCAAGGCGTTAAAGTCGATCGTGTTGACGTAGCCGTCCGAGTCGTCGGTATCCTCGTCGGCTTCGTGTCGAAGTTCGATCTCATTTGCCGGCGAGTCGTCCGCCGGCAGGTCGTTTGACCATGCATCGCTCGGCGGCGTCTCGGAGAACGCGACGGCTGTTTGATCGGGTGACGGCGCGGACGGCTCCTCCGATGCAATGTCTTGTAATAGCTGGCGGGCCAATTGCCCCGCCTCGTGTTCCGCCGGTTGCGGTTCCCCGTCACGCGGTTCCCCGTCAAGCGGTTCCCCGTCAAGCAATGCTTCTTCGGTCGCTCGCTGTTCCTCGGCGGGTGACTCGGCGATCACCGGCTCGTGCAGGACGTGTTCCTCCGGCTCGACCGGGACGGACCACGAACCGGTCAGCGATTCGTCGCTCGGGGCTTCCTGGACGTGCCAGGGGGAGAGGTCGACGGGTTCCTGTACGTCGACGGTTTCCTGCACGTCGACGGGTTCCCGTGCTTCGTCGTTTGCGTCGATGCAGGGCGCCGGTTCGGCGGCCGTCGCCCAAGGATCGAAGGCGACCGGCTCGTCGGCCGTGGAGAAGTCTTGGTCCGAATCGTAGGTCGGCCACACATCCTCGTTGGGATCCGCCACGGGGGCTTCCCCGTCGGCCTCGGAAAGCTCCGGCGTTCGTTCGAACGCGGCGAGCGGCCGTTCCGCCGGCAACGGGTCCGCCGGGATCGTGTCCGCCGGCAACGGGTCCATCGGCAACGGGTCCATCGGCAAAGTGTCCGCCGGCAAAATGTCCGTCGGCGACGGGTCGGCCGGGGGCGATTCGGAGAATGGATCGAAGCGGTCGTCTGACGATTCCTCGGGCAGCCTGGCTTCGACAACGGCGGCAGGTTCCGCAACCGGCGGTTGGACCGAAGCGACGGATTCCAACTGCTCCTGCATCGTCCGCAACGCCGCGTCGTGTTCGCGTTCCAGCTCGTCCAAACGTTTGGTGGCTTCGGTCAACTCGCCGCGGACTTTCTCCAACGATTCGTGGGTCGGTCGAGACTCGGCTTCGGCGATCGCATCGTCCCGCTGACGGCCCAACTCGTCCAGCCTTTCGGCCAGGTCGTCGTTGGCTTGACGGAGCTGTCCGAGTTGGGTGTTGGCGTCTTCCAGTTCGTCGTTCAATTTGGCGACGGACGAACGAAGCTGCTCGGTCTCGTCGGCCCAGCGTTGTTTCTCGTCATCCGATTCTTGAGCCCGGTTTGCCTGAGCGGTTTCCAAGGTCTCGATTCGTTCCCGGGCGCGGCGGCATTCTGTGTTCAGCTTGGCCGCTTCGGATTGGGCGTCCTGCAATGCTTGTTGCACTTCGGCGACTTGAGCGCGCAGTTCATCGGCGACCGATTCACCGGCCCGCAAACGAGCCTCGTACTGTTGGTTGTCGCTTGCCGTTGCTTCCAAGCTCTGCCGCATGTGGGCCAAACGTTCTTCGGCTTCGCCGCGGAGCGATTCACTTTTTTCACGGGCATCGAGTGCCTCGTGGCGATCGCGTTGAGCCTGATCACGCTGGGCCACCAGCGTGTGGCGTGCGGATTCCCACTCTCGTTTTTGCTGCTCCAGTTCTTGCAGCCGTTGTTGTTCCTGCTGTTGCAAATGTTGTTGACCGTCGGACAGGTCCTCGAGTTGCTGGTTCAAGTCGTTCAACTGTTCACGCATCCGACTGACCGAGCGGGCCGCGTTTTCGGCTTGGTCTTTGGACTGAGCCAACCGCCTGGTCGCCTCGTCGACCTGGCGTTGATACTCGACTTCGCGTTTTCGGAAATCGGCCCCCCGACGTTCCCAGTGTTCGGCGGCTTGGCGATATTCGTCTTGCAGTTTTTCCAGCTCTTGCTGCTGGACGATGTACTCTTTTTGAATCTCCAGGGCTGCCGTTTCCTGAGACTTCAACAACGCTTCGCGCGACTGAAGACGCTCGGCGCGGTTCCACAGTTCCGTTTCGCGTTGGCGTAGTTCCGTTTCATGATCGCCGCAACGACGCACCAAGCGTTCGCATTCCTCTTGGCGTTGTCGCCACATCTTCACTTCACGGCGGAGTCGGTCCCGCCAGACCTGATGGTCGATCGCGTCGGCGGAGCGGTCCATCGCGTCGGGGCTGTCCAGTACCGACGCCGGACACTCACGCTCGGGCGGCGACGAATGGAACGATGACGTTTCCCGCACCGACGACGGCGACGCGGTGAAGGAGGCAGCCGGGTTCACCGGGCCGGGCTTGTCGCTACGGTCTGCCCCGCCGAGCGCGGTGGCGTCCGCGAAGGACAACCTGCCCAGTTCCGATCGCAATTCGTCAAAGGAAGGAGCGGTTGTCGACGGAGCAGACGAAGTCGACCCGGGTTCGTCCGGTGCGAGCTTGTCCGGTTTTCGCGCGGCCAACGGATCGCTGATCGGGATGTCGCCCGAAGCCGACAGGGACAACAGTTCCAGGCGGTAAGCGCCCAAGCGGATGACGTCGCCGACTTGCAGGCTGACCTCGGTGGTCCGGTCGCCGTTGACTTCGATCGGAATGGAATAAGCGCGAAGGACGACCCGTTCGGTGTCACGAATCAAGACGGCGTGCAAAGGTCGCAGCGACGAATCGTCCAGACAAATCGAGCAGCCCTCGCCGCTGCCGAAGGTGTAGCGAGCCCCACTGAGCCGCAGGCGTCGCGTCGGCGACCCGTTCCGCAGGACTCGAAACTCGATCGCGCCGGACTTCGGCGGTGACAACGACGGCCCGGATGCCCCCCGCGACGTCGGCGGTGCCTCACCGGCGAACTGGGAAAGCGGTCCCTGAGCACTGGAGCTGACTCCGACAATCGCTTCGATCTGAAACGGAGTGGTTCCCGTGTTTTGATCCGTACTCACCTTCACATTCCCTTGCTCGATGTTTGCCGCGAGGTCTTTGACCACGTTGGTCGTGTCCGTCGCCGTGGCGCATTTCGACACTCCTTCGTTATCGACGCGGCCACGGGGTGGGATTAGCGAAGTTGGAACGGTTGTGCGGAGAAATCGTAACGAACGGGCCAACAGGGGGGTGATCGTCCGTTCGGCCGGTCCCAAAGATGAACTGTCCGGCGAAATTCGACGACGCCGGAAAACCAGTTTTCCGAACGTCACAACCTTTCCAGCCCGTGTTTTCCGGCGATCGGCCCAATTATTGCTGCATTGCAGCGAATCCACCAGGAAGACTTTTGGTGGCGAGCTCGTAGGATGAACCCGCCGAAACGACGGGAAAATGAACCAAACCAGATGATCGACGCTCTCGTATGACGGTTACCGAGGCTGGCGTTCCTCGTACGAAACGTCGGCCCAGCAACAGCCTTTTGAAAAAGGGGTGACAAATGTCCCGCAAAGAATCCTTGAATAAACTGCGAACCACCCTTGTGCGTCGACGTGATGCGTTGCGGCGGGCGTTGGACGGCGACCTGAGTCTGTTGCAGGATCTGCACGGCCAGAAAACCGGCGATCCCCTGGACGCCGCAGCCGACACGATCCAAGACGAATTGAACAGCCAATTGGTGGAAGTCGAAGCCCGCGAGCTGCACGCCATCGAGGAAGCCATCCGTCGACTCGAACAGGGCGGTTACGGCGATTGCGACGCCTGTGGCAAACCGATCCCGATCACTCGGCTCCGTGCCGTTCCCTACGCCGTCGATTGCATCGGTTGTCGGCGTCGCGCCGAAGAGGTCAATAACGACGTCGGCGAAGTCCAATGGAATCGGGTCTTCGACGCTCCCAAGGTCGATTCGGTTTAGTTTTCTTTCCGTCTTGCAAAAAGTTTCGGCGAAACCCTTCGACGACCGCGTGCATCATGCGGTCGTTTTTTCATGCGCCACGCGTGACGGTTTTGCCAACTGATCCTTCGAGGACCGGACGGTCAAGCTCGGGGGAAGCTGGCCCGCTGTGGTGGACGATGCGTATGATCAAGACGTCCAGGTGTGGCATCGGCTGCGCTCCGGTGTCTTGCGACGCCCGTCAATCCATCCGAAAGCGTTTTCGCCCATGAAGAATTCGAACCAGCCTTCGTCGACGAACCGCCCGAGGTCTTCGGGGTGTTCGATAGGACTCGGCTGCTTGGCCGTCGCGATGTTCGTCAACTTCGGCGGCTCAAACGCCTTGGCGCAAACGACGCGTTACGCCGCCCCGCAGTCGTCGTCGGGCCGAAGCGTCACCTTGGCGCGGCCGAACCTGGACCGATCCGACGATCGCGACGCCCGACCGCCGTCGACGGGCCGATTCCCCGGGCCGGGCGACGCGGCGGATGACGTCGCGACCGGATCGATCGATCAACAGCGGGAACGATTGTTCAACGAGTTGGCCGAAGAATTCGCAGCGTTCGATCGACTGGGAAATCTGGTCCGGCGAGTGGCCCTATTAGTCAAGCCCAGCGTGATTCACATCGAGGCCCACAAAACGGAATCCAAGAACGGACAAATCGAATCGTATGACGAAGCCGGCAGCGGCGTGATCATCACCGCGGGCGATGACGCTTGGGTATTGACGAACCGTCACGTCATCGCGGGGGCGCAACCGAACGAGATTCTGCTGCGGACCTACGACGGCCGCGAACTGGCACCGGTCCGCGTCTTGTCGGATCCCAGCACCGACATCGCGGTCATGAAGTTGGTCGGCACCGACCTGCCGGCCGCCAAACTCGGCGACAGCGATGCGTCGCAAATCGGCGACTTCGTGATCGCCATCGGCAGCCCCTTCGGCCTGAATCATTCGGTCACGTTCGGCATCTTGTCCGCCCAAGGTCGACGCGACTTGTCGTTGGGCGAACAGAAGATCGAACTGCAAGACTTCTTTCAAACCGACGCGGCGATCAACCCGGGAAACAGCGGCGGCCCGCTGCTGAACCTGCGTGGCGAAGTCATCGCGATCAACACCGCGATCGCCAGCAGCAGCGGCGGCAGCGAGGGCATCGGTTTTGCCATTCCGATCAACATGGCCGTGCAAGTCGCCGATCAGTTGATCCGCTACGGAAAACTCCGTCGTGGCTACCTGGGTGTCGTGTTGGATCCGGAATTTTCGGCCGCGGACATGTCGCTGGCGGGCTTTCAGGAAAAGACCGGCGCGTTGGTCAAGGACGTCAAGCCGGGTTCGGCGGCCGCACTGGCCAATCTGCAACGTGGCGACATCATCGTCGAATTCGACGGCGTGTCGATCGAAAACGACGACCACTTGGTCGCCCGCGTCGGGCTGACGCCGACCGGGGACTCGGTATCGATGATCATCTACCGTGACGGAAAACGTTACCGCACCACGGTCGTGCTGACCGACATCGGCCGGTAGTCCCGAAAGCGGCCGGTTGCCGCCGACGGTGGAGGACACGGCCGCGCTAAAGGTTTAAACTTCCTAGCCTCGCATCGTCCCGGCGACGGAACGATGCGCAGGCACAGTCAGTTTGAAAATCCGAGCGCAGGGATCGACGGCATGAGTGGTGGAAGCAACGACGACAATTCGCACCGCCCCGACGGAATGCATCCGGAATCCGACCCGATGCACCTGTCCGACGTCAACGCGGATCGCGAACCCACGTCCGTACCGACGCCGGGCCAATTGGAAACCAGACAACCCGCGGGTTTGTGGGTGCTGTTCATCACCGAAATGTGGGAACGGTTCAGCTACTACGGCATGCGGGCCTTGCTGGTCCTGTACCTGATCGCTTCGACGAGCGCGGAAATCGAAAACTCCGGCGGCGAGCGGGTCGTCAATTCGAACCCGGGATTCGGTTGGACGGAGGCCAACGCGGCCTTGCTGTACGCGGTCTACACCTGGGCCGTGTACCTGACGCCGATTTTCGGCGGCTGGATGGCGGACAAGTTCTTGGGCACGCACCGGTCAATGTTGATCGGCGGCTGGATCATCGCGGCCGGTCACATCGTGTTGGCTTGCACGGAGTTCTTCGGAATCACCGCGGGCGAAGCGGTCACGCTGCAAACCGGTCCCGGCGCGTTGCTGGCCTTTGTGACCGGGTTGGTGCTGATCGTCATCGGCACCGGTTTTTTCAAACCCTGTGTCAGCGTGATGGTCGGGCAACTTTACGGCAAAGACGACAAACGCCGCGATTCCGGTTTCACGATCTTTTACATGGGCATCAACTTGGGCGCGTTCTTGTCACCGCTGATCGCCGGCACGTTGGGTCAAAAAGTCGGTTGGCACTGGGGATTCGGTTCGGCAGCGGTCGGCATGATCCTCGGATTGATCTGTTACCAATACTTGCGCCCCAAGTATCTGGCCGGCATCGGCCTGTCGCCCAAGGCCCTGCGGGCCGAAGGCGGTGAAGCGGCCCGACAGAATGACGAAGATCGAAAACGTCCGATCGATGCGGTCGACATCCAACGCATCATCGTGATCTTGATCCTCGCGTTCGTCGGCAACATCTTTTTCTGGGCCGCTTTTGAACAAGCCGGCAGCTCGCTGAACGTGTTCGCCGATCAGAACACCGACCGGACGATCTTGGGATACGAATTTCCATCGACCTGGTATCAAGCGGTCAATGCGTTGACGATCGTCATTTGCGCGCCGTTCTTTTCGATCCTGTGGGTGTGGCTGGAAAGGAACAACGCTAACCCGTCGACACCGATGAAGTTTTCGCTCGGCCTGTGGCTGTTGGGCATGGCGTTCATCGCGATGGTGTTCGGTTCGCTGCAAGCCCGTGACGGTGATTTGGCCGGACCGCACTGGTTGCTGATCACGTACGTGCTTTGCACCTGGGGGGAACTGTGCTTGTCGCCGGTCGGCTTGTCGATGGTCACAAAACTCGCCCCGGTCAAGCTACAGTCCCTGATGATGGGCGTCTGGTTCTTGTCGTTTTCGCTGGCGAACCTGATGGGCGGACTGCTGGCCGCTTTCTCGACCAAATTCAAACCCGGCCCCGACGGCGAACCGGCGGAAATCACTTTCGTCATCGACGGGCTGCCCGGTTTCTTTCTGTTGCTGGTCTTGCTGCCTTTCGTCGCGGGCGTCGTGTTGGCTTTAATGAGTCCCTTCTTGAAACGAATGATGCACGGAATCAAATGAGTCGGATGCCACGGTGAGCGATTTTCAGGAGTCTCGACTGATCGGCTTGCTCTCGCGTGTCATCCGCGATTGTCAAAAGCTGTACATCGATTCCGCGAACTGGCTCGGCAAACGCTATCCGACCTTGATCGACGGTCGCACCGCCGATTTCGTCCGCTTGATGGACGACCTGCATCGCGGCTTGTTGATCAAGGTCTACGTCGAAGTCGTCCGTGCCGACGATCGCTGGACCGGCCCGGAGAAACGAGTCGCCGCGGCAATGATCGAGCACTTGTGGGGAGAGAAACTGGTCGGGGCCGAATTGAGACAGGCCGCGATCGGCCTGTTCGAACAGGCCGATCGCCTGTCCTGGCACGCCCTGGTCGCTCCGTTCGTCAAGCACGGCCCCCTGGCCGGTGCTCGTTCACAAGTCGAAACGATCACCTTGCGATTGGCCAACCTGGTGGCCAAATGCGACGGAAAAACGATGCCGCAGGAAGCCGAAGCGTTGCACCGCCTGCAGCACGAGATCGATTCGGCCCTGTATCCCGTCGGAGCCGTCGGAGGCGGCGAATCCTCGTCAAAGGCTTACGCCCGACAGACCACCGCCGACCCGAATCCCGATCAAACGTCCGAAAATCCCGAGCAGCTCAGCGACGAACAGAAACGAAAACAACTGGCATCGGCCAAACGAGAACTGGACGACCTGATCGGTCTGGATTCGGTCAAACAACGCGTCAAGAGCTACACCAACTTCCTGCGACTTCAGCAGCAACGCAGCGACAAAGGCCTGCCGACGATGCCGATCAGTCTGCACATGGTTTTCGCCGGCAACCCGGGAACCGGCAAGACGACCGTCGCGCGAATCATCGGTCAAATCCTTGGCGCCATGGGAACCCTTTCCTCGGGCCACGTCGTCGAAACCGACCGCAGCGGATTGGTCGCCCAGTACGCCGGCCAAACGGCTCCCAAGACGAACAAGCTGGTCGATTCGGCTCTCGGCGGCGTGCTGTTCATCGACGAAGCCTACAGCCTGATCGACGCCAGCGGCGACGATGCCTACGGCCGCGAGGCGGTCGGCACGCTGCTGAAACGCATGGAAGACAGCCGGGATGACTTGGTCGTCATCTTGGCCGGGTATTCCGGCGAGATGAAACAGATGATCGAAACCAACCCGGGTCTCAAGTCTCGGATCAACACGCAAATCGAATTCGAAGACTACTCGCCCGAGGATTTGGGCCGCATCTTTGAATCGATGTGCGAAAAGAATCGGTACGAATTGAGTCCACCGGCCCGGCATCGATTGCTGGTCGGCTTGGATCGACTCTACCGGCAACGCGACAAACATTTCGGCAACGGCCGTTTGGTCCGCAACGCTTTCGAAGACACCGTCCGCTGTTTGGCCGACCGAGTCGCCGAAGTCGCCACACTATCGGAAGACTTATTGACGCGATTGACGCCCGAAGACATTAGCGTACCAGGAATCGCACCGGAGCAATTGAGCCGCTCGATCGCCGAACCACACAAGTTGCAAGTCCGCTGCGGCGGCTGCCAAAAATCGGTCACCATCGAGCCGACATCGTTGGGCCGAAAGGTCCGCTGTCGCCTGTGCCGGCACGTCCAGCCCGCGATGTGGGCCGAGGTGAAGCGGGTGGTTTCGCAGGATTGATTCGTCGCCCGGCCCCGGCGGAACATGCTCTCGATTCAGCCGCGCGTTTCCGACGGCGACGCGGCGGCATCGAACACGAGTCGCATGATCCGAATCGGATGCTCGGGATCATCTTCCAGGGCGACCTTGTGTTCTTCGTATCGCCAACCGTGGTTTCGAATCCAATCACGAAACTCGTTGGCGATGATGCGAAACGGGTCGCTCAACAAGACTTCGCCGCCGACCGAAAGGTGTTGCCGCAGGCACTCGTCCAGTTGCGGCCAAAGTTCACGCAGGTACGTCACGTCGCTTCCCAGGATCAGCGGGAACGGATCACCATCGATCCGATCGACGCCGAAACGCAGTCGTCGGTATCGCGTGCGATCGCGGATCGCGTGGCTGCTCATTCGAACCAGCAACAGCGGGTCGTCGACGCCGTCGGTCAACGTGACGTCGGCACCACGAAGCGCCGCGGCGATTCCCGCATGACCGGTACCGCAGCCGAGCTCCAAGACCCGCCGGCCGCTCAATTCCCGCCGGTCCAAGAACCGATCCAGTCCCGACGCCGCACGCCACGTGGTCGCCCAAAAAGGATCGATCACGCCTTGCTCGCCGGCGTCTTGACGTTCGCAAGCGTCGATCAACATCGCGTCGGGATCGGTGGCCACCGCTAGCTGCCAATCTCGACCGGCGATGCGTGTGGTTTGCCATTGCCAATCCAACCGATCATCGGCGGCTCGGATCCAAGCGGCGGGAACGTCATCGATGAAAGAAGAATGCGTCACGGTCGAAAAGATCTGGGGTTTAGAAGAACGCACGGTTGAGGTCGAATCGTAGGCCCCGCCGACCTTACCGGCAATCACAACCCGCCCTCGGAGCCCAATCATGGGATCGATGCTTTACAAAGTCCTGCCGCGTGACGAATGGGAACGAGCCGAGTCCGATGGGGTCTTTCAAGGCAGCGGCATCGATCACGATGACGGCTTCATCCATTTGTCGGCGGCCGATCAAGTCGCCCAGACGGTGAAGCTGCACTTCGCCGGTCGGACCGATTTGGTGTTGGTGGCGATCGACGAGGGCGACTTGCGCGATCGCTTACGCTGGGAACCGTCACGCGGCGGGATGCTGTTTCCTCATGTGTACGGCACGATTGCGATGTCGGCGGTCCGCCGCGCCGATCCGTTGCCGCTGGGCGAAAACGGGGTCCATCGGTTTCCCGCAGACTTTCCCGTCTGATCGGATCAGCCGCTCGTGGTCCGGTTCGCCGCGTCGTGTAAACTGGACCGATCGCCTTTCCCTTCCGACGCTGCGCCTCGGCCCGTCCGAGCGACCAAACCACCCGCTCCGCTTTTTCGACGACCGACCATGATGCACAGAACCGTTTTTTTCCTTCTCGCCTGGGCCGCGACTTTCCCGATCGAGGTGACGGCCGATCAGCCGGCATCACCGCCGGTTCCTTTGATCTTTGACACCGACATCGGCAACGACTGTGACGATGTTTTGGCACTCGGCATGATCCATGCGTTGCAATCACGCGGCGAATGCGAACTCCTTGCCGTCACGATCACCAAAGATCACCCGCTGGCGGCGGCCTTCACCGATGCGGTCAACACGTTCTACGGTCGCGGCGAAATTCCGATCGGCGTTTGCGACAGCGGCGTCACCAGCCACGTCGGAAAATTCAACGTCTTGGCGCAAAGCAAAGACGACGGACAAGACCGATACCCGCATGACTTGCGAAGCGGCGAAGACGCTCCCGCGGCCGTCGACGTGCTCCGCCAGACGCTTGCCGATGCCGACGACGGCAGTGTCGTCATCGTCCAGGTGGGATTTTCGACGAACCTGGCGAATTTACTCAGCAGTCCCTCCGACCGGCACAGCCCTTTGACGGGCATGGACTTGGTGAAACAAAAAGTCCGTCTGGTGTCCGCCATGGCCGGTGCGTTCACCCAGATCCGAAACGCCCAAGGACGATTGTACGATCACAAGGAATACAACGTCAAAGAAGACATCCCCGCGGCACAGAAGTTGGCCCGGCAATGGCCCACGCCGATCGTGTGGAGCGGCTTCGAGATCGGGAAGAACTTGACGTATCCTCACCAAAGCATTTTGCACGACTACGACTACGTCGATCACCATCCGCTCTCGGAGGCCTACACGCTGTACATACCACCGCCGCACGATCGGCCGACTTGGGATTTGACCAGTGTCTTGGTCGCCGTTCGCCCCGCTCACGAGTACTTCACACTTTCGCCGCCCGGAACGGTCAGCGTCGCCGACGACAGCCTGACGACGTTTCAAGAATCGGCCGACGGAAAGCATCGGTACTTGATCCTGTCCGATGCCGACAAACCACGCATCACCGAGGCGTTGGTCCTGCTGTCGAGCGAACCGCCTCATTGATCGCCTCCCCGGTAGTACGTCGCGGTGACGATTTCGCCCCGATGCTGGTACCCGATCTTGGCCGGTGATCTGCGGCGGGATGCTGCGGACCGGTGCTTCTCGTTAGATTAAGATGGCGACGTCGTTTTTGTTCAACCAAGCAACAGAAGAATCGAAATCAGGTCAATTCATGAAACGTGCCCGCCCCTCCGAAGGCAGACACCTTTGTCGTTTTTTTTGCAACTGGATCGTCATCGCAGCGTCGCTGACGTCTCTCGGCGGGGCGGTCGCGGACGAAAAGCAAAGCCAGATCCGAAACGTGTTGTTCGTGATCTCTGATGATTTGAAAGCCAGCGCGCTGGGATGCTACGACAACACGATTTGTCAGACGCCGAACATCGACCGCTTGGCGAAGGAAGGCGTCCTTTTTCGCCGCGCGTATTGTCAGGGAACGTGGTGCCTGCCGTCGCGTCAGTCGTTCATGTACAGCAAGTATCAAGGCCCCGGGGAACGAACGCTGGGCGAATACCTGCGTCAGAAGGATTTTTACACCGCCCGGGTCGGCAAGATCTTTCACATGCGGGTGCCCGGTGACATCATCGACGGGACGGACGGCCCCGACGTGATCGAATCTTGGACCGAGCGTTTCAATTCGCCGGGACGCGAGGCCCACACGCCGGGTGATTACGCCTGTTTGAACCTGAACATTTTCACCGATGACGAAGAAAATCGACAATCCACCAGGATGCCGCACCGGATGTTCGTCACGGTCGAGTACGACGGGGACGGCAGCGATCAACCCGATGCCAAGTCGGCGAGCAAGGCGATCGAACTGTTGCAACAGCGACACGAAGATCCATTTTTCCTGGCCGTCGGCTTGGTGCGACCCCATTATCCGATGGTCGCGCCTCGCGAGTTCTTTGATCGCTACGACCATCAGGCGATTCCGTTGCCGGAAGTTCCCGACGACGACTTGGATGACATCCCGCCGGCGGGCCTTCGCGGCACGACCAACGGCAACAACCGGATCGGCAACTATCCCGAGAATCAACAGCGGATGTGGGCCGGCTACTATGCGACGGTGACTTTCATGGACCGGCAAGTCGGCCGAATCCTGGACGAACTGGATCGCCTGGGGATTCGTGACCAGACCGCCGTCGTGTTCACCAGTGATCACGGGTATCACTTGGGCGAACACACCCACTGGCAAAAAAATAATTTACACGAAGAAGTCACTCGCGTGCCCTTGATCATCGCGGCACCGGGTTTCCCCCGCGGACAGAGCGACGCCCTGGTCGAGTTGGTCGATTTGTACCCGACGCTGGTGGATTTACTGGGGTTACCGATTCCCAGCGAACTGGAAGGACAAAGTTTGAAAGGGACGCTAGCCGATCACGGTTCGTCGGTTCGCGATTCGGCCCTGTCTTTGAACAAGCACAAAGGCGAATGGGAATTCGCCGACCGTGGCGACCGTTACGCTTACATGCGTTACGGCGACGGCACGGAGGAACTGTACGACATGCAAAGCGATCCGAAACAGTTCACGAATCTCGTCGGAAATCCGGATCATGCGGCGACTTTGGAAATGGTTCGTCGGCGTTTGGACGCAAAGAACCAGCGTTTTCAGTCGGACCAGTAGGTCGGGACGTTTTTTAGTCGGCTTCTTCTTTTCTTCTCCTTTCGGGCCCAAGATGCGTTTTCGTTTTTCACCGTCGACTGTTGTGGCCTGCGTCACTCTTTCGCTGATGCTGATACCCTCGACCGGGTCGACGCAGGAAGTTCAAAGACGATCCTTCGCCGCGACTCCGTCTCGTTCGGTTGCCAAAAAACCCTCCCCGCAACACACCAACGTTCGTTACGGGCGGTGGAAGCGAAACGTCTTGGATCTATGGATTCCGGATTCGGATCGGCCGACGCCTTGGATCGTCTTCATCCACGGCGGCGGTTTCGTCGGCGGCAGCAAAGAGACCATCCGTTCGTCGGGGGACGTCGGCTTGGCGTTGGACCACGGGATCGCATTCGCGTCGATCCATTATCGTTTCCGTTATCCCGACGACGACCAGTCCGATCCGCAGCGAGCCGGCCTGTCGGAGATCCTCCGTGATGCCGCACGGGCGGTTCAGTACCTGCGTCATCACGCCCGGGACTACAATCTCGATCCCCAGCGGGTCGCCTGTTACGGCACTTCGGCGGGCGCGGGAACCAGTCTTTGGTTGGCCGTTCATGACGATTTGGCCGACCCGAACAGCCTGGATCCGGTCCTTCGAGAATCGACGCGGATTTCCGCGGTCGGCGTGATCAACGGCCAGTTCAGTTACGATTTATCGAAGTGGAACGCGGCGTTTTCCGATCGGAAGGCTGATCTGATGCGGACCCACGGCGAGCGGGGACGATTGAAGATTCACAACTTCTTGGGGCTCACATCGGCCGAGTACAACGGCCAAGCCGGCGCGAAGGTTCGCCGCGATGTCGACATGCTGGGCTGGATCAGCGGCGACGATCCGCCGATCGTCTTGGTCACCACCACGGCGGACCAAGAGATCACGACAAAGGGAATCTACAACCACCATCCACAACACGCCCGGTTGATCCGCGATCGTTGTCGGCAACAGGGGGTCGAGGTGCGATGCTTTTTGCCACAAGTCGACGCGGCGAGCGCCGCGTCGTTGCGCGATCATCCGAATTTGATGATGGAATTCCTGATCGATCGGATCAAGCGTTGAGCTGGACTTCCGCGGAATCGGCGACGTTGACCCACACGTGAACGTGGGGGGCTCCGCGATAATGCCAGACGAAACTGGGGCCTTCCAACCGCCAATTGTCCCAGACGCCGTCGCCGCCGATGTCCTTGTCGGTGAAGTACATCAGGTGGCAAGCGTCCAGGCCGCCTTGTTTCTTCAAGCACTGCATCGCTTCGTCACGATCACTGGTCCGATAAGGCTCGACCAGCTTGGCGAGCACGGCTTGCAGGTTTTCGCGTTGATCCGACGACATGTCACTGACGGGCAAGCCGGCCAAATCTGCGACGGCCCCTTGGAAACCCACGTTCTGTTCCCTCGGCGTCTGCGGCACTTTTGCCTGCTGCTGTTGTTTGCCGCTGAGCATCTGGTACAGATCATTCGCCGCGACGGCTTGATCCCAGAACACGTTGTCGATGTGCGTCGGCCCTTCGTTGTTCTCGGGGGCGTGGCCGTAGAAAATCGGACCACCGAAAGCGACGTGGTCGGCACTGTTTCCGTCGCAGCGGAGTGTCATGTGTCGGCCGGTCAAGACGAGTTCGAATTTTCCTTCACCAGGCGTTCCGAAGATCGCAATCGATTGATCGTGTCCGAAACCGCCGGCGTCGTCTTGCAATTGGCGGTCGTAACGCTCGTGCCAGGACGGATCGATGATGGCTTCGAAGATCTCGCGAATCAGATGTTGCTGGTCCGCCGTGTAAAAGTCATCGATCAGGCTTGGTTGGGTGATGTTCCAGTTGTTGGCGACGAAGGTTCGCAGCAAACCTCGCTTGGGATCCATGTGATTCCAGTCGAAGCAAATCGTTTCACGTTGCTTCGGTGTCAGCGTCGCGAACAGGTGGGCGGTCAAGGATTCGGCCGTGGCATTTTCAGCGGCTGCGGCCGCCGAAGAATTCGTGCCGGAAAGGAGGGATCCGGTCAGCGTCGCGGCGGTGGCGAGCGAACCGGCTTCTAAAAAACGGCGACGATTGACGGAAAAGTCGTGACTCATGGTCAGGCCTGGGGCGTTGGGTTGGAAGGGAACCTGGAATCCCAAAGTTTATCGTGGCGGGCGGGCCGACGCCAATTTTCGCCTTCCGGCGCCGGTTTCCAAGTCGGCCGCCGCGCCTATGATTGCTCGGTCTGAGGTTGCAACGATCCTTCCTTTACGAAAGTCCCCACCACGCATGCTTGGCGAAACGCTGGTTCGTTATCGCGGGTGGCTGCTGGTGCTGGGCGTGATCGTCGTCGCGGCCGCGACGCCGCTGTCACGCCAATTGACGCTGGACCGGCAAATCACGTCGATGTTTGCTGAGGACGACGACGTGCTGCGGCAGTACCAACGGCTGCAAGCCGAATTCGGGGGCAACGTCGTGGTGATGCTGGTGTATCGTGACGACGCCCTGTTGACCACGGCCGGCATCGATCGGAACCGCCGGCTGACCGAACGAGTCGCCGGGCTGCCGGGCGTCCGAGGCGTGCTGTCGCCGGCAAAGCTGAATGACGTGATCGCCAAGATTCGGCCGGCGAGCTTGTTCGGTTTCGGCGGTACGCCCGAGGGACCGCAGCTTGCCGATCCGGACGACCCCGTGGCTTTGGGGTTCTTGGATCTATTCGCCGGTTACACCCATTCAAGCGATCTAGCCTCGGCCGCGGTCGTGGCCATCCTGGATCCCGATCATCCCGCCGGGACGATTCGTTCCCTGCAGCGGATCGCGTCGGGATTGGATCCGCCGATCCGGGACGGGGTCGTCGTCGGCGAACCGGTCTTGGTCAACGACGGCTTCGATTTGATTCAACGAGACGGTGCGAAACTGGCGACGTGGACGATCACGTTGCTGTCCCTGGTCATCATTGTCGCGCTGCGAAGTCTTCGTTACACGGTGTTGGTCGTCGTCTGTATCGGCTGGGCGGTCACGGTCACGCGCGGCTTGATGGTGGTGATCGGGGTCGAGTTGTCGATCGTGTCGACGATTCTGACGGCGATCGTCACCGTCGTCGTCGTCGCCGCGATCTTGCATTTGGGCGTGCTGGACGGTTCCCTGCGTCACGGTTCTCATCGTCGCGGCTCGACGACGGATCGCGGCGGCATCGCGGCGAGCGTCCTGCAACGACTGTGGGTTCCGATCACCTGGACCTGCCTGACCGATGCGGCGGGATTTCTGTCGCTGATCGCGTCGAGCATTCGTCCGGTTCGCGAATTCGGCATCATGATCGGAACGTCCGCGGTCGCGTCTTTGGTCGCGATTTCGTTGTTCGCGCCGGTGGTGATGTGCTTGGGAAACGCGCCGATTCGTTCACCGTCACGACAAGCTCCCCGCGGGCGGATCGCGACCCGGCTGACCCGTTGGGTCCACGTTTGGATCGCACGTCGCCGCGTCGTCGTGGCGATGTCGGTGTCGATCGCGATCGCGGCCACGTTCGGTGCGGCGACCACGAAGACGGAAACCAGTTTTCTGAAAAACTTTCGCGACGAAAGTGATCTGGCGCGAGCCTACGCGGAGGTGGAAAACGATCTGGGCGGCGCGGGCGTCTGGGACGTCGTCCTGCCGGCACCGGATGTTTTGACGTCGCCGTACATGGATTCCGTGCGTCAATTGGAGACGGACTTGCGTGCGATCGAAGTCGGCGGCGAAAGCTTGACGAAAGTGATCAGCATGGCGGACGCGGAAATTGTCGCGTCGAAGGTCAAGCTGCTTTCCTTGGGTCCACCGGAGGTGCGAATGACCGCGATGCGAACCGTGCTGCCGGTCTTCGCCGACGCTTTGTTGACGCCGGTGGGCGATTCGCCGCGACGACTGCGGATCATGCTCCGCAGTCGCGAACAGTTGACGACCGAAACCAAATCGGCGTTGATCCATGAGGTGCGCCGCACCGTCACCGGGCACACGTCGACGGCCGCTTGGCGACGCCTGTTCGGCGACGGCGACCCGCCGCCGGCCAGCGTGACCGGATATTACGTGATGCTGGCCGAACTGGTCGGACGACTGGTGGCGGATCAATGGTTGTGCTTCGGTCTGTCCTTCGTGTTGGTGCTGGCGTTGTTGTGGACGATGAGCCTTTCCTTTCGCTTGGCCGGCGTGGCGGTCTTGGCGAACGTCATGCCGGCCTTGCTGGTGCTGGCCGCGATCGGCGGGACCGGCGGCAAGTTGAATTTGGGTGCGGCGATGATCGCGGCGGTGTCGATCGGGTTATCGATCGACGGATCGGTTCACGTGCTGCACCATTACCGGCGGCAGCGTCGTGAGGGCAAGAAATCCGCGGACGCGGCGGTCGTGGCGGCCGCGGCCGTGGGGACGCCGATGGTCCTTGCGATGCTGGCCTTGGTCATCGGATTCGGAGTGCTGTCGACCAGCGAATTCGTGCCCACGGCCACCTTCGGGCTATTGGTGGCGGTGACCCTGGTCCTCGGGACGCTGATCAACTTGACGGTCCTGCCCGCCGCCATCGTCTGGGCCGACGCGGGCCGGGGCCGCACGGCCGGCCCCCGGACTCCCGTAGGACCGGGCGGCCGAGCTCAGGAAAGCCCAAAAGGCTAGCGGACGGCCTTGACGAGTGTCGAATCTGCGTGCTAGTTTTGGCTCCACACGGAAAAAGCTGAGAAGCCGTTTTCGTGGACCTTCCCCGGGGGATTAGCTCAGTTGGGAGAGCGACGCGCTGGCAGCGCGTAGGTCATCGGTTCAAGTCCGTTATCCTCCACTTCAAGGCACTTTGCGGATCCTCGCAAGGTGCCTTTTGTTTTGGAAACGAGGGATCCGGACGATTGGCGTCCTCGTTACAACACTGCGCCGACCTCGGTGATCTTGGCGGTCGTCCAGAACGACGAAGACCATCGTCGTCGACTGACCCGTCTCCGCTGGGGGTTGCTGCCGCCGTGGGCCGAAGACCTGTCGATATCTGCTCGGATGATCAATGCGAGAAGCGAGAGCGTCGCTGTCTGATTCCCGCCGACGGCTATCTGGAATGGAAAAAAGTCGGCGACGGGAAACAACCTTTCCTGACCCACCGCCCGGATGACGGGATGTTCGCGTTGGCCGGTCTGTACGAACGTAATACCCAAGCCAGCGGCGCCTTGATCGAGTCTTGCACGATCCTGACGACCAAGCCGAACCGTGTCACCGGTCAAATCCACGACCGCATGCCGGTCGTCGTGCCTGAAGACGATCATGCGCGGTGGCTGGACCCGGCGTTCCGAGACACCGAGTCGCTGAAACCTATGCTGGTTGCACCGCCAGACGATTTTTTTGACCTGACCTCGGTGTCGCGGTGGGTCAACAACGCCCGCAACGACGATGCGGAATGTTTGCTTCCCGCGGCAACCTCGTGAAGCCGAATCCGTTATAAAACGCTGCTTCGTCATCCACGGTTTTCTCACGCTCGGAGTCTCCCCCCATGCGTCCCGAACTGCCCCGTCGTCGATTCATGCAAACGTCGATCGGTTTCGCCGCCGCCGCGCCTGCGATCCTCACGGCCAAACGAAGCGCCGCGCAGGATGTCATCGGCGATGGCGAGTTCACTTATCGCTGCCGGCACCAGCATCCGCGGTTGCCCGATCAGTATTCTTGGCAAATCACCCACAACGTCGCGGTCGATCCCGAGGACAACTTGTACGTCATTCACGAAGGAGACGTGACCAAGCAAGATCACCCGTCGATCTTCGTTTTCGACAGCGAGGGTCGATTCATTCGCGCTTTCGGTCAGCAGTTTCAAGGCGGCGGGCACGGGCTGGACATCCGCGTGGAGGACGGGACGCCGTTCTTGTACGTGACGGGATATCAGATGGTCAAAACCGTCGCCAAGATGACCCTGGACGGCGAATTGGTTTGGCAGACCTACGCTCCGATGCAAGCGGATGTCTACGCGGCCGGCGAAGCCAGCGACCCGCGGCAAGTTTGGGGACGCGATCGCTTCATGCCGACCAATTTCGGCTTCCTGCCCGACGGAGACTTTTTACTGGCCGACGGCTACGGCAGTTACCGAATTCATCGCTACGACGCCGACGGGAACTGGAAGTCCAGCTTCGGCGGCCCGGGCCAAGGCCCCGGAAAATTCAATTTGCCGCACGGGCTCTGGGTCGACACGCGACAAGACCGGCCGGAGATCGCGGTGGCCGATCGAGCCAACAACCAGCTTCAAACCTTCACGCTCGAGGGACAGCACAAAAAGACCGTGACCGGGTTCGGCTTGCCCGCCAACTTGGACACGCACGAAGACCTGATGTTGGTTCCCGAATTGGTCGCCCGTGTTTCGATCATCGACAAGCAACACAACACGTTGGTCACGCTGGGGGATGATCGCGAGCGGATCTTGGCGGACAAGGAAAAGAACAAGGGCTTCACGATTCGCGCGGACGAATCGACGTGGCAACCGAACAAGTTCGTCCATCCGCACGACGCTTGTTTCGATTCCGCGGGCAACATCTACGTCGCCGAATGGGTCGCGACCGGCCGCGTCACGAAGCTGATTCGCGTTTGAGCGACTGGAAACGGAATGAATTCCGTTCTACGGGGAACCGAAATCACTCCGTCAAGTCGCGATTCTCCAGCTGTTCGTTGACCGAGCGTTGGCACAGGCCTTGGTTTGTCCGAAGGAGGACATTTCGATGACACGATCTCGACGTACATTCACCGCCCAG
>CAYVRC010000100.1:0-21516 GCA_964453205.1 uncultured Pirellulaceae bacterium
CGCCCACTGAGTGATGTCCGCACCGGCCAGAAACCGAAACAGCCGACGCGGTTCATGGCGCGCTGGTGGAACGACAATCTCTACTTCGGCATTCGCTGCGAGTTCGACAAAAACGAGCGGCCGGTCATCGCGACCAAGCGTGACAACGATCCGGCGATCTGGCAGGGCGAACATCTCGAACTGCTCATCGAGACCGATAAGCGTTCCTATTACCAGTTTGTCGTCAATCCCGCCGGCGCCGTCATCGATCTGGATCGGGCCGTGACATTGAAGAAAGCCTATGATTGGTCGTCCCAGGCGGAAGTGGCGACTCATGTTGGCGACGGCGACTGGTCCGTGGAACTCCGCTTGCCGGTGACATCGTCGGATGAAGATCCGCTGCACCAGATGATCGGGAGCCGCCCCTTTCAGGCGAAGCAAACAGCGCTCGATTCGGGTAAGGGAACGAGTCTGTCTTGGTATTTCAATCTCTATCGGAAACGTTCCGGGACAGAGAATATCGAAACGGCGGCGTTCTCACCGCTCGGTTCCGATGCCAAGTCGTTCCACGTGCCCCTGATGTTTGCCGAAATTTACGTGCAGTGAAAGGCCATCTCGGCTGTTGGGGCTGGCTGGAAACGTACCCTGTCCCCAAAAGTACGGGGTGCGTGCAAGACAAGAGCATTTCTGATGACCAGCACATATCTCGCCTCAGAGAATTGCGTAAACTGTGCGATGACGCACCTGCGAAGCTTCGCTAACTCGGATTGATTGTTTGATGAAAAACTGTTTCTTCCTGCTGACGCTGTTCTCATTTATCTGTTGTTTTTGCGTATCGGACGTTCTCGCACAGACATCCCCGGTTTCTTTCGGTGAGTCGCAGGTCATCCCGCTTTACGAAGGCACCGCACGCGGTTCGCAGGGGTGGAAGTACGACGAGGTATACGTGGAGGGTAAGTCAGGCCCGCAGATTCGGAACGTGGTTCGTCCGACCCTACTCCATTTCCCGACAGAGCGTCCCGTGGGAACCGCGATGCCCTCTGTGCCAACATGCGTGAGACAACTTTGAATTTCATCAGAGTTGAGGGCATGGAGAATTTGCGTGACCGAAATCGCCAACGAAAAAGTTGAAAAAGATCTCGAGGTGCCACAGAAAGCGGCCCGCCGTGCTTGATCAGCTCAACAGTGAACGTTTTGCCGACCAGTCGCCTCGACAGGTTTATGCCAAGCTGCTCGATGAGGGCGACTACCTGTGCAGTGTGCGAACGATGCATCGCATCCTTGCCGGATCACCAAATAGCGAGTAGAGGGTGAGATCGAAGTATTCTCGATCGCGAATGCCATAGGACTGTCGCTGAACCGTTTTGATTTTGTTGTTAGTGCCTTCCATGGGGCCAGAGGTGATCTTGTGATCGAAATAGCTCAACAAGCCCTCCTCCTGTCGCATCAGCGTCTTGGCCATCGTCTTCAGGGGTGCCAACCCTGTCGCGATCGCTCGTTTGCACCAGGATCGCAGGAACACTGAGCCGGCCAGCGAAAGGAATGCGTCCAGATTAGACGCAATTCTTCTTTGAGATAGTATCCCTTGGCCAGCGGTTCGTTGAGTTCGAGCGCGGCGGCCATGTGAGCTTCCTCGTCACGATCTTCACTCAGATTCTCGGGATTCTTCAGCAGCAAGCAGCGGCTGCCCTTGAGCACTGATTTCTCATCGGCGGTCGCTTCATCGTCTGGACGACGGTATCCCCACGAGTTACGGTGATCGTCTCGGCACCGATCCGCACATCGGCTTTCGTTCCGATCAGGCGACTGGGGACGGAGTAGGTATTGGCACGAATGTGACAGAATATGGCTGGCACCGTTTAACGATCCGGAGACCGAATCGCTGCAGATGAGTTTTGCCAAAGCGGGGTACTCGACGCTAGACGCTGGCAAGCTGTTTCATGATCCCGCAGGAGCGATCGACCGGCGCGGCTGGACAAAGTTCTTCCTGCGAAATCAATTCCAGCGTGAAGGCGGTTGGGCGCCTGGAAAGACGCTCTGCACGGATACCTTGCCTGCACCAGCTATGCCGACGCCATGGGCGGGCGAATTCTCAGTGCACTCGAAGCAAGCCCCTATGTCGACAATACCATCGTCGTGCTGTGGAGCGATCACGGTTATCACCTCGGCGAAAAAGGCCAGTGGGGGAAACACACCTTGTGGGAACGAACCTCCAACGTCCCGTTCGTATGGGCTGGCCCCGGCGTGGCCGAAGGGGCCAGGACCGACGTGACGGTCAGCCTGATCGACATCTATCCGACGTTGATGGAGCAGTGCGACTTGCCGGCACCGCGTCAGCAGCTGGAAGGCGTTTCGCTGGCATCGACACTAAAGAATCCAGCCGAAGCACAGACCGAACCGTGTATCTGCCCTACATCAACCCGGGTGAATACACGGTGATGAATCGCAACTGGCGTTTCATCCACTACGACGACAAGAACCATGAACTGTACAACGTCAACGATGACCCACACGAGTGGAACAATCTGGCTTCCGACCCTCAGTACGCGCACGTCATCACCACGCTACGAGAATCAGCACCGGCTGAACTCGCCGATCCGGAACCCGAGCTGAACGCGAGACGTGATCTCGTCATCGAAGGAGAAACCTTCCGCTGGGAGAAAGGCGAAGGCAACTACGTCCCACATCCAAAGTATTTGCCTTACACCGGTTCCTCAATGAAGCAAAAGCAACCGAAGAAGGAACGTTAAGCAACACGCGATCCGGTATTTCGCAGTCGGAAGTGTGGCGATATCCTCTACAATAAACACGGCATTCATCGATCGCTTGGCATTTGCGGCGGGAGCACGTCGGATCGAAAGTCGTTCGTCGATCCGACGTTCGTTACCCCGACGAAAAAGAAGCAGGTCTTGAATTATCGACCCCGGTTGAAAGACATACCGCAATGAAACCATTCACAACAGCCCTATGCATTCTACTTTTCTCGCTCAGCATCACCTCACAGGTCCGCGGTGGTGAACTGAATCTGATCGAGACGGATGACACCATTCGCATCACGTCGCGGGGCAAACCGGTACTCGAATACGTCAAAACGGCGAGACCTGTTCCCGAAGGAGTGGAGCCGCACTTCAGTCGCAGCGGCTACATTCACCCGGTCTACACGCCGACCGGACAGGAGATTTCGGGCGACTACCCGCTCGATCATGCCCATCAGCACGCCCTCTTCTTCGCCTGGACGAAATCCAAATTCGATGGAAAAGAAATCGATTTTTGGAATCAAGCGAAGCAATCGGCCGGCATCGAGTTTCGGGAAGTGGTGAACGTCAGCCGGGAGGAGAATTTGGTTTCGTTCAGCGTCAAACATGCGTTTACCGTGGGTACGGGCGACGAACGGGTTGATGCAGTCCATGAGATCTGGACCGTTACTGTCCATCTCACCTCGGACGACCATTTCCTTTTCGACGTTGAAAGCGTGCAAACATGTGCCTCCGATCAGCCGCTGATCCTCGAGGAGTATCACTACGGCGGCATGGCGTTTCGCGGCAGCGATCAGTGGCTGAAGGAAAAGGACGAACGCAGCCCCAAAGCGGGCGACCTGGAGTTCCTGACCGATGAAGGTAAAGACCGCTGGGAAGGTAATCATTCACGGCCGAATTGGGTTGCGATGACTGGAAAACTTGACGCTCAAGATGTGTCATTTGTCGCGTACTGCAGTCCTGAAAACTTCCGTGCACCACAACACGTTCGGCTCCACCCCAACAAACCCTACTTCTGCTTCGCACCTGCGGTCGCTGGTGAGTTCACGATTCAGCCGGGACAGAAGTACGCGTCGCGATACCGCTACCTGGTGACCTCCGAAGCAGCCGACGTGAGCATCATCCAGAGACACTGGAACGAGTACTCCAATCCGAATCAATAATTGCGAACCCTCGTCATGAAGAATTGCTTCATTCTGCCTATCCTTGTTTCCCTGCTGCTGACCAGTTCAAACACGTCTGTGGCGAGCGAACCAAGACCAAACGTTCTTTTCATCGCCGTGGATGACTTGCGTGACACGCTCGGATGCTATGGAAATTCGGTGGTGAAGACGCCGAACATTGACCGGCTCGCGTCACGCGGGATCGTCTTCGAGCGAGCTTATGTCCAATACCCTGTTTGCAACGCGAGCCGTTCCTCGTTTTTGACGGGTCTGCATCCCGATCAAACCGGCGTCACGAACAACAAGACTCTGTTACGCGACAAGCTTCCCAGCGTCGTTACCTTTCCGCAGATGCTCAAGGAGCAAGGTTGGCACTCAGCAGCCTACGGCAAGATCTTTCACCTCGGCGGAGGCCGGAATGCGGCGTTGCAGGCCGAGTGGATGGACTTGCCCAAATCGTGGCACACGGCCGAGGCATTCAAGGCCACGGAAGTCGGCTCCCGCAAACTGGCCGGGCGTGATCTTTCTGGCGGCAAGCTCAAATGGTGCCACTGGGGAGCGATGGAGGGAGGGGACGAAGATCAGCCCGACGGACAAATCGCCAGTGCGGTGATCGCCGAGATGGAACGCCTGGGCGATCAGCCCTGGATCATCGGTTGCGGATTCATGAAACCACACGATCCGTTCGTTGCCCCACAGAAGTATTTTGATCTTTATCCAGATGGCTCGCTTGAACTGTATCGCGATCCGGAGACACAAACACCCGCGCCACCCCTCGCGATTGGCTTTGGTCTATTCGGGGAGGTGTTTGACGAGTTCACTGATGCTGAGCGCATGGAGTTTTTGCGTGCTTATTATGCCTGTACGAGTTTCATGGACGCTCAGGTCGGTCGCGTGCTCCAAGCGCTCGATCGCCTAAGGCAGAGCGAGCGGACGCTGGTGATTTTAGTCGGTGATCACGGCTACCATCTGGGTGAGCGTGACTGGTGGAACAAGAATACGCTGTTTGATCGCAGTTGCCGGGCACCGCTGATCATTGCCGGTCCAGAAATTGCGACAGGCAGGGTCGCCGGGCTGGTTGAATTCGTCGACTTGTTTCCCACAGTCGCCGAACACTGCGGGGTCACTGTTCCCGCAGGATTGGCTGGAGTGTCGCTTTGGCCGCAGTTGAAGGATCCTGCGAAAAAGGGCAGAAGCTCTGCCTGGACGATCGTCACTCGCGGCGGGAATCAACGAGGCGACAGCATCCGGACGGCTCGCTGGCGGATGACTCAATGGAGTGATGGTGCAATCGAACTGTACGACCATGCATCCGATCCGCAAGAAACTCGCAACGTCGCGCAAAGTCATTCCGACGTTGTGGAGAAATTGATTGAAGAAATCAAGCGACGCCGGTCGGGGACCAGGAAATGAAGACAGATCGTTCCCGTCTAGCGCCGAGGCTGTCGAGACTGTCGAGGCGGCCATGGCGAGGATGAACCGGGACGTGATTGGGGGTGCCAGTGGGTTCAAATGTCTCGTCAAAGATGATGCCTCGGAGCGGGCATGAAGTCACTTCTCTTGAAGTCACGGGCTTAAATGGCTGAGGTTCAGGCGATTGAATTCTTTGAGGCATCGCTCACCAGGCGGTTGCGAAATGCCAAAGCGGGACAGCACCGAACCAAATGATGTAAGCGAGTGCCAACGCCATCAAACCGTCGATTCGCTGAGGGTCTCTCCGACTCAGGCAATGCCGTAATTTCCGCCCAAGCAAGATCGCGTGGAAATCAATCGCCAGAACACTCCACCCGTAAGCGCCCGTCATACCTGTGACCGAAAACAATGTCACGATGGTGGCTGCAGCGACGACGCAAACGATGGCCGTTTTCAAAGCAAACGCTTTTCCAAATTTCACCACCAGTGTGCGTTTTCGGGCCGCTCGGTCGGCTTCGTAATCAGGCACACCTGACAGCAGGATGGCAGCGAACACTGCCAGAAAAAGGGGAAGGCTGAGCATCCAAGGGAGACCGTCTGTCCAATCTCCGCCTTGCAATAGGTGCCCGATCACGATGACACCAACGCTGTGCGTTAGGGCCACGTCTAGTTCACCCAAACCGCGATGCGATAGCTTGAGCGGCGGAACGGTGTATCCGAGTGCGAGGATGAACAACAATCCGACGGCGACGCACGACGCACCGGATAGACCTCGGGACAACAACACCGCGAAAACCGTGACGGCTGCCGCAATCGTGAACAACGACCCCCATCGCAATTGCCCGAAAGCGAGTCTCCGCTCGACCAGCATGCGTGAACCGCCAGTAAATGGCCCGGCGTTCCGATTTCGACGGTCGCTGCCGAAGTCAAAATAATCGTTGGTGAAAACGGTAGCGACTTCGATCAACAACAACATAAGATAGCCGAGCCAGAACGTCGTGACGTCGAGGGTGGCTCTGACCGACAGGGCACCCAGAGCATAGGCGATGAGGGTCATCGGGTAGAATTGCGGACGTATTGCCAGGAGCCAACTCGCGGCATGCCGTCTTCGCCGTTGCCACTGGCTTCGCGGCCCGTCGGGCAACCGCCTGCCGGCTTCGCGGACCTCCCGAAGCCACTCCGCACGCTGGGCAAGGTCCGACGTGATGACCGGCCCGTAGACTTGGGTTCGGACGGTCTCCACACCGCAAAAACCGAGCGTGCAGCGGGTCAGCGATTTCACCCCAGGGCGTCCGTAGATCCAATAAAAAACCCAATACGGTGTGTCCATGGTGGTGATGATCTCTGCCGTTTTTCCTGTTAGCAGAGGGCGGTGATGACCATGGGGCTGATATTTAAAGGCGAACCCTGGCGTGAACACGCGGTCCAAGAATCCTTTCAACAAGGCCGGCATCGTTCCCCACCAAGTCGGAAAAACAAACACCAGATGATCGGCAGCGCTGATCAGATCCTGGGCCCACTGGAGGTCATCTTCCAAAGGCTGATCGCGTGGCGATGGGTAATGCACATTCGGATCGAACTTCAATTCGCTCAGGACAAGCAACTGAGTGTCAACGCCACTCGCCGCCGAACCCTCCGCGAAAGCACCGAACAGCGACCCTCCCAAACTATCCCTGCGAGGGTGTCCCAAAATCACCAATACCTTCACCGTCGCCTCCCTGGTGCCGTCGTCGGAAATGGATGCACTTGACCCGATCGCGGTGGGCGGTGCAATCTGCGGACCGTGCAATCGGCGGACGGAGTCGCCCGACATCAATTTCGCTTCCCTCACGCTGAATAAGCTGTCGGTTCCCGACAACAAATCGACAGCAAAAAAGCTCGATACAAATGCCAAGCAACGGTCATCAAATCAACGCTGGAGCGGGCGATCCGGTGTGAATTTTCTGAGGTTTTCCATCCTCTTCAATCACATCCATTTGATCCTCCGCACTCGCCCCGATGTGGTGGCGACTTGGAGCGACGAAGAGGTCGCGCGGCGGTGGATGATGCGATCGCCGTGGCACCCATGCAACGACAGTGTGTACCTAGGCAACGCGGCCCCGCATCGCATTCCCGCGTCAGAAAAACAAGGAAGCAATCAAAGGAGCAGGTCCCATCGATGGACCTCGGAGGCGGACAGGAGACCCGCCCCCCTTTGATTTGTTCGTTCTTAATCCACATCGCCGCTTAGGTATCGGGCGATCGCCAGGCCCGGTTGCTTGCCGACCTGTTGGTATCCCACCCCTGCGGTCGGTTCCACGCCATTTCCAGGGTCAGCGACACGACATGCGGTGAGGTGTTGTTCTTTACCCAGTTTTTGCTGACTCGGTCGAGTTCCTCCTGCGTCTTGATGTAGGAAGTGAACCGGTAGTCTGATTCCAGGTCGTCGATTTGGCTTCCGGCGATCGCCTTCCAGCGGATGTAATTTCGGTACTGGATCTGCGACAGGCGGTCAAGTTTTGGGCTGTAGAAGTACGGTTGCCGGTTATTGGGAGCGGGATTGTGGAGGTCGACAAATAGATCGAATCGATGGCTCGCGTTGAGTTTCTTCATGGCTAGTTGCGCCGCCCGGACTTCTGGATAAACCGGGCTGTCGTCCCAATCGCGATTGTGGTCACGAGGAACTGCATCTTTGCCGCCCATCCCATCGGCTACGTTGTCCACGTCCATGATCGAGACCACGCAAATGGCCGCTTTACTTCGTAGTTCGATGGCGACAGGATCGTCGCTGGCGACACAGTCCAAAAACCCCTGGGCGACCCAACTAGAACCTGTTTCCCAGGCATGCTGCCTGGCCTGAATCCAGATGGCCGATCGCCAGGCCGTGCAGTTGAAAATACCACCAGCACGGCCATCCTCGTTCCTCGCGGACTTGCGGTTGGACATGGACCGACCGGTTCGCAGCATCGGTCGATACGACGACCGCGGCCCCACCGGGAAAGTCGACCGTGACTGGGATTTGGGCGGAACAGGGCTGTAGTCAACAGAACGCAATCGCCACAAAAATCACCGACTGTATTTGATTCATGGTTGCCACGGATGGGAGCGGGCGTGAGCCAATGAAGACGGGTAGGAAACGTGATGGAGAACCGGGCTCCAAGGGCACGGCGCAGATTTCGATTGAAAACATACCGAACTCTGCTGCACCAAGCTGGCATCGCGGCTGACCGAAAGCTCTTCAATGCACGTGACGGAAGAAAAACGCGGGGCGATGCCCAGGCGGTTAAACGACGTTATGCCGATTTACTTGTGCACGGGTGCTTAGAATCGGCTGCGTGCTAGAATCGACGGCCGAAAGATTGCTGTTCGCGTTCCGGCGACGACTCCGAAGGCATCTTCCCGGGGTACTTGCGGATCGTGGAGACGAAGGAAATTCGCGTGGGCGAGCCTACGCCGGATCCGGTGTTTGTGCAGCGTGCGCTGGCGACCGAGTTCATCGAATTCAGCCCAGACGGGTCAATGCTTGCCAGCGGACACGGCGACGGGACGGTGCGACCGTGGAATGTGACGATCAGCGGCTCCGAGATGATCGCGTCGGAGGCTTTCAGCGAGAACGACGCGGGCCGGTGGACGTCGTCGGGCAAGCGATCGGGAACGCGAGACGGATGGGCCTCGAGCGCAATGGTGTGGCACACGACGCCGTTCCGCGGTCACCGTGGCCGACACGACGTTGCGGCGAACGATCTGGGCGGCGAAACGCACTCGCTGACTATCGACGAGGCCTGGGACATCAGCGGGTACACCGGGCGCGGGCTGCAGCTCGCGGCCGTGGCGGCACCCGATGCCTTCGAGCCAGGCGACTTTCTGCGGCTACTTGCGGACACCGATGGCGATGGCGAGTTCGAGACAAAGGTGGCGGAATTCCTGCCGGATAGCGACGGAGATCTAGCACGGGGGGGGCCGATACGGTCGCAAACTGAACAGCGTGTTCCTTGACGATGATGGGGAAACTCGCTTCTACAGTTTCGAGAGCTACTTCGTCGAGCTCGAGTCGCTGCTGCCGGAGAACTTCGGCGGTTCCATCCGCTTTCCGTCTCGATGCGAACACCGACGCAGACGACGAGGAATTCGGCTTCGACAGTCTGCGTGTGACGGGGAAGAAAGCGGAGTGACTCGAACCGCTTGAGCTTGTCCTGTTCACGGGGAATACCGGGGGGAGCGATGCCAACGCCCCGATTTCCCTCCTCTCCTGCTGCGGTTTTGCCATGGGTTCGTCTGGCCCGTCGTGAAACGCTTGATCCCAATTGATTTGGTGATTGCTCATCACTCGGGACGAGACGCAACCTCCACGGGCGCAAGTTTTGGGGTTAACCCTTAAGCTCGCCCGCGGCTGCGCGCATGTTCGCCATGCTTTCGTTGGCCAACGTTTCGGCTCCCGGCGAATAGTCGAAGACTTCGACGCTGACCCAGCGGTCGTAATCGATGTCACGCAAGGCGGCAAAGATCGGTTTGAAATCGACTTCGCCCATTCCCGGCCCCAGCAGGTTCGGATCGTTGGCGTGAAAGTGGATCATCAGGTCCGCGTTGTCGCGAATGACTTGTTCGATCGGATCCGCTTCGGTGCTCATCGCTTTGACGTCCAAATGCAGTCGGACGGAATCGCTGCCGACCAGATCGATCAGCTCGCGAGCTTCGGCGGCCGTGTTCAGGAAGTTGCCTTCTTGGGGGCCGAGCGGCTCGAGCGCGATCCGCACGTCGCATTGCTCCAGCGTCGGGCTGATGTCTTGAAGGAGCACGGTTGCCGCGGCGGTCGCGTCGATCATCGATTCGCCTTCGGGGACGTTGCGTTGTTGGGGCGATCCCAAGACCATCACGTTGCCGCCCAGGTCGGCGCACAGGCGAATCAGGTCTCGGAAATACTCGGCCGTTTCCAAGTGCGTTTTCGGATCGGTCGACGTCAGGTGATAGCCGGTCGTCTTTGCCAACAGCCAGTGCAGGCCGATGATCTCCAGGCCGGCCGCTTCGACGGTTTTTCGATACGCCGTTCGCTCGGCGGCGGTGAACGCCCGAATGTCATCGGTCAACACGAACGGAGCGACCTCCCAGCCCGCGTAGCCGGTTCGGGAGGCGAGTTCGGTGGCTTTTTCCAAAGACCAGTCGCCGAAGGTTTCGTTACAAATGCCGTATTTCATGAGACGTCGTGCGGGAATGACGGGGAAACAGTGCGAAGACATCCGGGGGTGACGCACGCCCGTTTATCGTGCCGAATCAGAGCGACTTTTCCCAGCGGGTAGGCGTCCAAGTTTGGTTGACAGCACTCGCCGAGAAAGATAATCTTGCGGTTTCGAAGACCACGGAAACACGCGTGCCCGGGCCAACCAAGGTCCGGGCTGTTTTTTTATTGTTCGTACGGGCGAAGGCTAGCCAACTTTCCCCGCTCATGTCAAAGCCCCCCCGAGCGTCATGAATCCTCAAGACATTCTTCGCTACGTCGATTCGTTGCATCGGGAGAAAAATATCGACACCGAGTTGGTGTTCTCCGCGATCGAGTCGGCTCTACAGTCCGCCGCCAAACGTCAATACGGTGAGGAATCCGATATTACGGTTCAGATCAGCCGTGACAACGGGCGGATCACGGCGGTCTTGGAGGGCGAGCCGCTGGGCGAAGACCAGATCGGCCGGATCGGGGCCCAAACGGCCAAACAGGTGATCATCCAAAAGGTCCGCGAAGCCGAGCGGGATTCCTTGATGGCGGAGTACCGCGATCAGATCGGTGACATCGTCAGCGGAATCATCGGCAAAGCGGACGGCGGCGTCGCCACGGTGAACTTGGGCAACGTCGAAGCGATTCTGCCGCGGAGCGAACAGATTCCCGGCGAAACCCTGCACGCCAACGAGCGTGTCCGCGCGGTCGTCTTTGAGGTCCGCAGCAGCGGCAATCGCGTCCGCGTCGTGCTCAGCCGGACTCGGCCGCAGCTCGTTCAGCGTTTGTTCGAACAAGAAATCCCCGAGCTGTCTGAAGAAGTCATCTCGATCAATTCGATCAGCCGAGAACCCGGCTACCGCAGCAAGGTGGCCGTCAGCAGCGTCGACAGTCAAGTCGACCCCATCGCCGTCTGCGTCGGTTACCGCGGCAGTCGCATCAAAGCGGTCCGCGAGGAACTGGCCGGCGAGCACATCGACGTGGTCCGATTCAGCGAAGACCCACAGGTGCTGATCCCCAACGCGTTGCAGCCGGCCGAGGTCGAGCAAGTCCTGCTGTGTGAGCTGATCGGTCGGGCGATCGTGCTGGTTCAGGAAGATCAGCTCTCCCTGGCGATCGGCCGTCGGGGTCAAAACGTTCGCTTGGCCAGCAAGCTGTGCGGCTGGGACATCGAAATCATGACCGGCGGGGAACTGGAAGAACAGATCGAACGGGCCGTCGGCGGCTTCAGCCAGATCGACGGCGTCACCGAGGAAGTGGCTCAGATGCTGGTCGAGCACGGGTACCTTTCCTACGACGACTTGTCGGTCATCGAACCGGACGTGTTTGCCGAGATGAGCGGCCTGCCGATGGAAAAGATCGAAGAGATCGTCGAGGTCGCCGAATCGCGGGCCGAAGAAGCGGAAGCCGCCGCCGCCGAGGAACGCGCCCAACGTCGCGACCGAGAGCGATTGCAAAAGGAAGCCGAAGCGGCGGGCATCACGCCGGCGGCCGCACCGAGCGTCGACGCGGTCCAGGCCGCCCAACCGAGCGGGGACGCCGAGCCCAGCGGGGATGCCGAGCCCATCGGGGACGCCGGGGAAATCGCCGAAACGGGGGCAGCCGATGTCCAGCCGGTGTCCGAGGGCGGGGAGGCGGTATCCGCCCAAGAAGATCAGCCCGATGCGGCCGATTCAGAATCCGCCGTACCCGGGCCGACCGTGCCACCCGTGCCGACCGTGCCACCCGAGTCGACCGTGCTACCCGAGTCGACCGACTCCGAGCCGACGGATCCGGAAGTATCCGATCGGCAAATCTTGGCCGAGGCACAGTCCGAAGACACGACCAAGGGCGAACCGAACTGACCGTTCGGCCGAAGAGGATACAGGCGGCGGGCGAAAAGACGAACGATTTGCGGTCAATCCCCTCGACAAGCCGTTTCCCTTAAACGCAGACTTCCGCTATCCTGTCGAGCCGGCGAGGCTCCGAAGGTTGGCAAAGATGGTTTTGCCGAAGCCCCCGGATTCCTTGATTTTTCGGCATTTCCCCGACAAGTCGCTTCCGATCCCCGGTCCGGCTTGGCGATGGAGGACGAAGTTTATGTGACCGACCATTTGATCCAAAGAATCTGCGAACGCCATCCGTTCTTGCCGATTCGACAAAAGAATTCCACAGGACCCCTACCCCGTGCCCGTACGCATTTACGCGCTCGCAAAAGATCTTAATCTTGACAGCAAAGAACTCGTCGATATCGTCAAAAAAGCCGGCTTGACCGGTAAAGGATCGGCGCTTGCCAGCCTGACCGACGATGAAGTCGTCAAAGTCCGCGAACATCTCTCCGGAGGCTCCGCGGCCTCCGCTTCGAAAGCCCCCAAGGCCGCCCCGAAAACCGAGGCCCGCGCGCCGGTCGCCGCGGTGCGTGATGCTGTCGTCCCGACAGGTCGCAAGCCTGTCGCGATTCGTCTCGGAAAGCCTGGGGTGAAACGTGCCGCCGATTCCGGTGCGGAAGAAACGGCGCCCGAGAAGCAGTCGGACGCCGAAGACCAGGCGGATTCGCCTGCGGCCGAGACTTCCGCATCTCCGACTCCCGTCGCCGAAACGCCCGCTTCGGAGGCTCCCGCGGCCCAGGCGTCTGAGGACGAAACAGCCAAGACACCGACCGCCGGTGCGAAAGAAGTCCCGAAAATGCCCCCCTCAGGAGGCCCCCTGTCGAGGGGCCCGTTGTCCAAGGGTGGTCCGGCGTCGCGAGGCAATGTGCCCAAGATGCCGGCCTCGCCTTCGTCGCGACCTTCCACCGCGCCGGCCGGCAAAGACGCCGGCCAAGAGGCGGGCCGTCCCGGCTCGCAATCCGCTGCACCGGCGGCCAAGTCCGGTTCGATGGCCGAACGGATCGCCAGCCGCATGGGCACCGCGGGTCAAAAGGTCGTCCCGAATCGCCCCGGCCAGCCGGTCGCGCCGGTTCGCAGCGAAGGCGGCGCCGGGAACCGGGTCCGTCAACTCGATCGCCCCAGCAAAAACGAGGGCGAAGGCAAGCGTCCCGGGGACGCTTCGAAGCCGAAAAGTCGTCAGCCGAGGATCAAGATCAACCTGGCACCGCTGCCCGACGCCCCCAAGACGGCCGCGCCCAAAGCCGGCAGCGGCGAACCTTCGGCGCAAAAGCCCGACATCAAATTGAGCAAGGACATCATCGCCGGTCACAAGATGGGCATGTCCGCGCCGCTGCAGAAGCTGGAAACCGAAGAACAGAAGCGGACCGCGGCCAAGCGTGCCGGCGGCCTGCAAGGCTTCGGGGCCGGGCGTGCCAAACCCGGCGTCGAAGAAGAGGAAAAGCCCGTTCGCAAGAAAGGCTTGGCCGGCATGGCCAGCGCCCGCGCCGAGAGGACGCGTGGCGGGGGTGGCCGCCGAGTCCTGCCGGGCATGGAGGATCGTGGACGTGGACGGGGCGGCGGGAACTACCGTCGATCGACGCTGCGTCGCAAAGGCACCAACACGGCCGCACCGCGAAAGGAAAAAGTCGTCCTGGAGCTGCCCGCGACCCTGCGATCGTTCTGCGAAGCGGCCGGTGTTCCCGTCGCGGACGTGCTGCGGGTGCTGATGGGCATGCAAATGATGGTCAACATTAATTCGCAAATCGATCTGGAAACGGCCGAACTGTTGGCCACCGAGTTGGATTTGGAAATCGAGCTGAAGGCGGCCGAGACACTCGAAGACGAGGTCATCAGCACGCTGGAAGAAAAGGAAGACGACCCCGAATCGCTGGTTTGGCGTCCGCCGATCGTGACCTTCCTCGGTCACGTCGACCACGGCAAAACCAGTTTGCTGGACTATCTGATCGGCATCGATGTCGTCAGCGGCGAAGCCGGCGGCATCACCCAGCACATCCGGGCGTATGAAATCGAAAAGGACGACAAATCGATCACCTTTGTCGACACGCCCGGTCACGAAGCCTTCACCGAGATGCGTGCGCGTGGGGCCAACGTCACCGACATCGCCGTCCTGGTCGTCGCCGCCGATGACGGCATCATGCCGCAGACCGAAGAAGCGATCAGCCACGCCAAAGCGGCCGAGGTTCCGATCGTCGTCGCCTTGAACAAGATCGACTTGGAAGGCGTCGACCCCAACCGCGTGATGACCCAATTGACCGAACATCAATTGACGCCCAGCGAATGGGGCGGCGACGTGGAAGTCGTCCAGACCAGTGCCACGAAGGGCATCGGCATGGACACGCTGTTGGACACGTTGCTGACCGTCGCCGAGCTTCACGAGTACAAGGCCAACCCGAACCGTGACGCCCTGGGCGTGTGCTTGGAAGCCGAGCAGCAAGGCGATCGCGGCGTGATCGCCAAACTGATCGTGCAGACCGGAACGCTGGAGGTGGGTGACATTTTGGTCTGCGGTCCCGCCCACGGTCGCGTCCGCGCGATGACCAACACGTTGACCGGAAAGCCGATGAAGAAAGCCGGTCCCTCGACGCCGGTCAGCTTGACCGGTTTGGACAAACCGCCCGGTGCCGGCGACCGCTTCCACGTTTTGGATGACATCACCAAGGCACGCGAAATCGCCTCCCAGCGGAGCGACACCAGCACGCGTCAGAACTTGTCCGGCGTGACGACCAAGGTTTCGTTCGAAAACTTCCAAGAGATGTTGTTGGGCGGCAACCTCGGCAAGAGCGCCGACAAGGTCAAGCTGAACGTCATCGTCCGCGCCGACGTCAAGGGTTCGCTCGAGGCGATCGACAAGGAACTGGGCAAGTTCAACCATCCGGAAGTCGAGATTCGCGTGCTCCAGCGTAGCGTCGGCGGCATCACGCTGGCCGACATCACGCTGGCCAGTGCGTCCGATGCGGTCGTGTTGGGTTTCAACGTCATCCCCGACGAACAGGCCCGCAGTCTGGCGGACGAACGAGGCGTCGAAATTCGACGCTACGACGTGATATACAAACTGACCGACGACATCCGTGCGATGATCGAAGGCCGTTTGAAACCCGAGGAAAGGGTCGTCGAACTCGGCCGCGCTCTGGTCAAGCAAGTCTTTTCCATCAGCCGCGTCGGCACCATCGCGGGCTGTTACGTCGCCCAAGGTTCGATCCAGCGAGGCTGCCGCATCCGCGTCAACCGTGACGGGCGGACCATTGGCGATTACGCCCTGGATACCCTGCGTCGGATCAAGGAGGACGTCAAGGAAGTGCCCCGTGGAATGGAATGCGGAATCCGTTTGGCCAATTTCAACGACATCAAGCAAGACGATGTTTTGGAGGCCTACAAGATCGAGGAAGTCGCTCGAACCTTGGATTAAGAAGCCAGGCTCCTGAAGCAAGATTTGCACCATTCTCCCCCCCCGCCGCTTCGCCGGCGTCGTCTCGCTTCTCGTCTCTCGTTTCTCACCTCCCGCTTCTTTCCTTCAGCCTCGATCCCACAGCCCCTTGTCCACTCGTCGCCAGCTGAAAGCCGCCGAAGCCATCCGCGAGGTGGTCGCCCAAGCCATCCTCTTGGAACTTCGCGACCCTCGTGTCAAAGACGTCACCGTGATCGGGGTGACCGTGGCCCCCGACATGCGCGAAGCCAAAGTCGCCGTCAGCGTGATGGGCGACGAATCCCAACAAAACTTGGCGATCCGTGGTTTGCAAAACGCAGCGGGATTCTTGCAAAGCAAAATCGCCGCCCGCGTCGAAACTCGCTACACGCCCCGGCTGACTTTCAAGCTGGACAAAGGCCAAGAAAACGCCATGGTCGTCGGCGAACTGCTCGCCAAAATCCGTCGCGAACAAGCATCCTCGGCGAACGACGAGGATCCGACCGATGACGAGTCGGCCGCAGAGCCCGCCGACCAAAACGATCAAGCAGAGCCCGCCGACCAAAACGATCAAGCAGAGCTCGCCGACGAAAGCGATCAAGCCGATTCCGATGCGGCGGATCCACGTTCCGATCATCTGCCGTCGGGCGAAGCCGACGATTCCCACCCATCCTGATTTCGACCCCCAAGTATTATGTCCGGAAGCAACCGCGCCAAACTGATCGACAAGCTGCACAAGGCTCTGAAAAAAAACTACAAGGGGCAGCCGTCCCAACCGTCTCGGCCGTTGCTCGAGCACGTCCTGTACGCCTCGCTGTTGGAGGATTGTCCGGCGGAATTGGCCGACGAGGGCATGGCGAAGTGCGAACAAGACTTCTTTGATTGGAACGAAGTCCGCGTGACGACCGTCAGCGAACTTTCCCAAGTGCTGAGCCGACTTCCCGACCCGCAGCGCGCCGCGACCAGGCTGAAGGGAAATCTGCAATCGATTTTCGAAGAGTTCTACACCTTCGATTTGGATCACCTGAAAAAAGAAAACCTGGGCAAGGCGGTCAACAAGTTCGCCGAGATGCCGACGATGAGTTCGTTCGTGTTGGGCTACACGATTCAGCACGGTCTGGGCGGTCATTCGATCCCGCTGGATTACAGCGCCATGGTCGTGATGTTGATCACCGGCATCGCCACGCAAAGCGAAGCCTCCTCGGGCAAGGTCCCCGGCTTGGAACGCGCCGTTCCCAAGAACAAAGGCGTCGAGTTTTCCGGCCTGTTGCATCAATGCGCCGTCGCACTGCACGAGAATCCGAAAGACAAGCTGGCCCTGCAAACCTTGGAATCGGTCAACAAGCAGGCCGGCGACGAGATGCAGGACTGGTTGAGTAACAAAAAGGAAGCTCGCAAACGCGCCGCGGTTCGAAAAACCGAGGAGAAAGAAGCGGCCCGAGAGAAAGCCAAAGCCGACGCCGAAGCGGCGCGGGAAGCTGCCGCCAACGCAGCTGCGAAAAAAGCGGCTTCGTCCAAACGTGCCGCTTCCAAGAAAGCCTCCGGGCCGAGCGCCGCCGAACAAGCCGCCGCCGAACAGGCCGCCCAAGCCAAAAAGGCCGCCAAGGAAGCCGCCAAAGCCAAAAGCAAATCCAGACCCAAGTCCGCCAAGGCCCCCGGAAAAACCAAAGCTTCCGAGACCTCCGCGGCCAAACCGAAATCGAATGCCGGCGCGGCCAAATCCGCTTCGGTCGCCAAAAAGGCCGTCAAGAAAACCAGCAAGAAGTCGAGCCGGCCCTCCACGTCACCGAAGAAGGCCGCCCCGAAACCGTCGGTCGCCAAACCCGCCGCCAAGAAAACCAGTAAAAAATCCGGCTCGCGAAAACTCGCCAAACGCAAGCCGCGATAAAGTTCCCCGCTTCGTCTATTCCCCCCGAATTTTTTCGACACCGGAGTCATCCGACATGGCTGGTCACTCCAAATGGGCCAACATCCAACACCGTAAAGGTCGCGTCGACGCCCAACGCGGCAAGATGTGGAGCAAGCTGAGCAAGGGCATCATCATGGCCGCGAAACAAGGCGGCGGTGATCCCGATGCGAATTTCCGACTTCGAAAAGCCATTGACGATGCCAAGTCCGTCAGTATGCCCAAAGACAACATCGAACGCGCGATCAAACGCGGTACCGGTGAATTGGACGGCGGCGACATGGAGGAGATCCTGTACGAGGGATACGGCCCCGGCGGCGTCGCGGTCATGTGCGAAGCCATGACGGACAACCGCAATCGCACCGCCCCGGAAATGAAACAGCTGTTCAGCAAGCACGGCGGGAACCTCGGCAACAGTGGTTGCGTGTCGTACCTGTTCGATCGCAAAGGCTTGATCGTGTTCGACGAAGGTGCCGACGAGGAGGCGGTCACGTTGGTCGCGATGGAACACGGTGGCGAAGACATCGAAACCAACGACGAAGGCAAGTTGCAGGTCACCTGTCCCCCGGAAAGCTTCGCCGAATTGGTCGAAGCATTCGAAAAAGCGGATTTCAAGATCGACTACAGCGAAGTCACACAGATTCCGCAAACCAACGTCGAATTGGAAGCCGAGACCGCCAGACAAGTGTTACGGCTGTTGGAAGCCCTGGACGAGCACGACGACGTCCAAAACGTCAGCACCAACTTGAACATCACCGACGAAGCGATGCAGGAATAGACGGCCGCGCTGCGTCGCGGCCGCGGCACAGGTCGAAAGCCAGAGCCGGCATTTCTTTTAGAGCCGGCAGTTGTTGATCAACATCTCGAAAATCGCCGTCGCCCCGATTTGCTTGAGTCGTTCCATCACGTCGACGACTTCGCTGCGACGGACCATCACTTGGACGCTGCATAAAGACGCGTCTTCGAGCGAATTGACGGTCGGCGAGTTGTAGCCCGGGGTGATCTTTTCGGCTTCGCCCAACTTTTCGCGAGGAATGTTGTACTCGACCATCGAATAGTCTCGGGCCAAAACGACGCCTTCCAAGCGGGCCACGACGCGGTCGGCCGTGGCGGCGTCCCGGCACGCTTTGCCTTGGATCAACACCGTTTCGTAGTGACCGATTTCTTCCAAGATCATCAGGCGATTGGCCGCCAGCGTGCTGCCCGTTTCCACCAAATCGACGATCGCGTCGGCCACGCCCAACTGGATCATCACTTCGACGCTGCCGGCGAGTGAAACGAGATGCGACTTTGCGCCGTGGGTTGCCAAATACCGCCGCGTGACCGAAGGAAAACTGGTCGCGATGCGTTTGCCGTCCAGCTCGGCCGCGGAGCGAATGGTCGTGTCGTCGGGAACGCAAAACGCCAACCGGCACCGGCCGACGCCGAACCGCATTCGCGTCACCACGTCAACGTCGGCTTCTTCGATCAAGTCGCTGCCGGTGATTCCCATGTCGATCGCGCCCTCGGCACAAAGCGTGGGGATGTCGTCGGTTCGCAAGAAAACCATGTCGATCGGCAACCCCTGGACGCGGGCAAACAGGCCACGATTTTGGCGTCGGAATTTCAAGCCGGCTTGCGACAAAAGGTCGCCGGCAAGGTCACTCAATCGTCCCTTGCTGGGGATCCCGACGCGAAGGTTCCGCGTGTTCAACGATGTGGGCATGGACAGGGCGGACATGGCGGCGCCGGATGGAGAAACTGGAGAGAAAAAATGCGTCGGATGTGTCGCCGTTACTCGACGCGTTTCGCTTTTTCGACCAGCCCCGACGTGCCTTCGCGACGGGCCAGTTCGGCGGCGATTTCCGACAAGTCGACACCGCGATGGGCCAACATGACCAGCATGTGGTAGATCAGGTCACCCGCTTCATAGACGAAGTGTTCGCGTCCGGCTTCGCCCTGTTCCTCAGCCGCTTCGATCAACTCGGCGGCTTCTTCCAGGATTTTTTCGCCGATCTTTGACGTGCCGCCGCGGAGCAATTTGGTCGTGTACGAACCTTCCGGCATCTCGGCGGCACGGCCGGCCAGGGTATCCATCAAGCGGCGGAGCGGATCAAGGGATTCAGTCATGGCGGTCATCGTAAACGGTCGCCCGAAAAACACCAGATGCCCGCCGGAGGAACGTTTGGCATGTCGCTTGCAGCCATTGGCCGACATGAACAAGATCGCACACTCGACACCGCCAATGTCCCTCGACGAACTCACCAAACAGCTCGGCCCAGACGGCCGGGGCCTGCTGGAACATCGCTGCAAGACGATCGAAGCGTCGCAGTTGATGCTGCCCGGTCCCGACTTCGTCGATCGTGTCTGGGCTCACTCGGATCGATCGCCCGCCGTGTTGCGATCGATCTCTCAATTTTTCAATCACGGTCGCCTGGGCGGGACCGGATACCTTTCGATCCTGCCGGTCGATCAGGGCGTCGAGCATTCCGGAGGCGCCTCGTTCGCGCCGAATCCGGCCTATTTCGATCCCGAACAGATTGTCCAATTGGCGATCAACGGCGGCTGCAACGCCGTCGCTTCGACCTGGGGGGTTCTCGGGTCGGTGGCGCGCAAGTACGCCCACAAGATTCCCTTCATCGTCAAATTAAATCATAACGAGTTGCTGAGCAGTCCCAACATCCACGATCAAACGATGTTCGCCAGCGCCGAGGACGCCTGGAACATGGGGGCCGTCGGCGTCGGAGCGACCATTTATTTCGGTTCCCCCGAATCGCGTCGGCAGTTGCAGGAAGTCTCCGAAGCCTTCTCGCGAGCCCACGAATTGGGCATGTTCACGGTGTTGTGGTGCTACGTCCGTAATGCCGACTTTACGATCGACGGCGACAATTATGAAACCAGCGCCGATCTGACCGGCCAAGCCGATCACCTCGGAGCGACGCTGCAAGCGGATTTCTTGAAACAGAAACAGCCCAAGTTGAACGGCGGCTACCGCAAACTGAATGCGGGCGAGCGGTCGTTCGGCAAATTCGACGAGCGAATGTACGATGAGCTATCGACCGATCATCCGATCGACATGACCCGTTACCAGGTGCTCAACGGCTACGCCGGTCGCTGCGGGTTGATCAACTCCGGCGGGGCGTCCGGCGGAAAAAACGATCTTCAGCAAGCCCTACTCACCGCGGTCATCAATAAACGCGCCGGCGGGATGGGGCTGATTTCCGGTCGCAAAGCGTTTCAGCGTCCGATGCAGGAAGGCGTCGAGTTGCTCAATGGAATCCAGGACGTCTACCTGAACCCCGAGATCGGGATCGCGTGAGACCGGCTCACTTGATCTCGCGAAGCTCGACGACGAAATTCAAGGTCGCCCCGACCGGGATCACCGAACCGGCCGGCGGGGAATTGCCGTAAGCGAGATCCGGAGGGACCTTCAGCTGGATCATTCCGCCTTCACTGACTAGTTGAAGACCCTCAGTCCAGCCGGGCACGACGTCGGTCAGTCGGAACGCAGTCGATTCACGGCGTTTGTAGGAATTGTCGAACTCGATCTTGTTGTCGAGCGTGCCGACGTAATCGACGACGACAGTGTCCGACTCGGTGGGCAACTTGCCATTGCCTCGTCGCAGAACACGGTACTGCAATCCGGATTCGGTCGTCGTGAATTCTTCCGGGGCGTCGGCATCGGGCGGCCCCGGCGCGCTGGTTCTCGTCTGCCCGTTGCAACCGGCCGTCGAACCGAACAGGACGACGGCCGCCATCAGAGTGGCCAGCGGTGACACAGTTCGCACGCGAGCGGCGTGACAATCCGGCACGTTTTCAAGCACGGCAGCAGACGCCTAACGTTCGCGGTAGGTGATCCGACCCTTG
>CAYVRC010000101.1:0-21446 GCA_964453205.1 uncultured Pirellulaceae bacterium
CAACACTGTTCCTGGCCGAGACGTCTCGGATCGGCCGATGATCCGGCGTCGCGGCCGTCGTGCCGGACTCGCTCGCACGCGTCGGTTGCCGATTCGTGTCGGCTTGTTTCGATTCGCTGTAATCCAGCAACGACGCCAGCGACTCCGTCTTTCGCTTCCGCGGCTTTGCCCGATCGCCTTTCGTCGTCGATCCGCCGCCCTGACGTTCCGCCGCCCGGGGCGACGTCGTTTCCGGTTCGCGGGCGTCGGTTTCTCCGGTCAACAAACGTTGCACCGGAGCCGCGGCGAGGTCGATGCGAAGCCCCAGGGACCGCGCCGGATCGGCCGTTTCGCCGGCCTGCATCGCGGCGGCGCGGAGCTCGTTCATGAAGTTGGTCTTCATGCGATCGGCGGCGAACTGCCCGCGGACCCGGATCACGATGTGCCCGTCGCCGCCCTGTGGGACGAAAGCCGGCGCGCCGCCGACGGTTGCCGCGACGATCCCGCCCTCAGGAATCACTCCGTCAAGAATCGCGTCGTCGCAAACCGAGACGTCCACACCGTGGGAGAACCACAATCGGAACCGGTCTGCACCGATACGTTGAATCAACGCCTCCTTGAATCGAGCGACGACAGCCGTGTCGTCGGTGCAGCCTTGCGATGCAGACATACCGGTAGCGCAATCCTCCTTCATGGACTAGTCGCCAAAGATTCAAACCCAATTCGATCGCCCCGCAGACACTCAATTGCCGCCGTCGGACCGCCGACCCCAACGTGATCGTCACGCTGTTCCCGTGAGAGCCCGAGTGACACACCAAAGCGTTGGCAGAATGACCTGACCAACCTAGCTCCGCTGGGCGGCTGACCGGCCGCTCGGGACTCTCGCACGCCCGGTCGAAGTCGCTGACCGCGTCGGACGTGGGGGCAGATTCTAGGTTTGCTAGCAAACAAGTCAAACAGCTCGATTCAAGTTTTGCTCAAGTCCCTTTGTCGACCAGCGGCGGACCCGCCGAAGTCCATGAAAAACGCCCCGCCGGGTTCGATTTCGGCCAGCCGATAAGGCGGCCGAAGACACGAGCTTAAGTTTATCGGCTGGTGGATAATCTGTCGCCGCACGAAATCACGCCGAAAATTCATCGGATCTACACGTTCGCAAGTCTTTAGGACGCCAATAGTTAGCGGCAAGACACGCCGTCCCGATCGGAGCCCGCGGCGGACTTCACGGGTTCTGAATTTTTCTGCCCCAGACCGATTCTCGAAAGACCGGCCGGAATCCCCGGCCCACGTACAGGTCGACCGCCGGCCGGTTGTCGACGTCGACGGCCAAGACCAAACGCCCGCAGCCGCGATCGGCCGCCCAACGAATCGCCAAGTTCAACAGGTCACCGCCCAGACCGCTGCCACGGTGTTCCGGGGTGATGCCCATGTACGTCAGTTCGGCGACCGAGGACGCGTCGGCATGGTCGTGCAAAGCAAGGATCAGCGCGCCGACGGCGGCGGACGGCGGCGGGGAGGTCAACGGACGCGTCGGAGTCGACTTTGTCGAATCGGTGCGACCCCCCGTGGGCGAATCCGCCCGGTGGACCCGGTGCCAGCCGTCGGAGCAGTAAGTCGGGGACTGCTGATAACTGTCCAGCAGCTGCCTGGCGGTGCGAAATTCGGCAAAACCGGGACAATCCAGACTGTCTTGGTAAGTCCGTTGGACCAGACCAGCGAAATCATCCAAGTCTCGCAAATCGCCAGCGTCTTCGCCGCCCGCGGACTCGTCTTGTCCGATCGCGACGGCCAGCAAGCGATCCGGGGACGCGGCGGCCGCAGGCAAGTCGTCCAGGTTCAGGTATTGCAGTTCGCCGAGCGGGGCGAAACCCAGATGGTCGGCCAAGACTTTCGTGGAATCGTCGGTCGCCGCATCGCCGGCCGCCTCGTCACGACGGACCGGGTCGCTGGCCCACTGTACGAAACGAACACCGCGGGGCGACAAGTGACTTTGCAGTTCGCCGGCCAAGTGTCGCGTCAGTTCGCCGATCCGGTCTCCAAAGTTTTGGGAATCGACGAAGACGAACAGAAGCGTGGCCGCATCGGTGCCGGGCGGATGAAGTGCCACGGCCGCCGCCGCGATCGGGTCGCGCGCCGTCGCCGGTCCGCTTTCGGATCCGGTAACCAACAGCGGGACGACCGACTGACCCTGCCGCGACTTTAACGCCGTCATCCATTGTTCGGCGACGATGTGTGCCCGTGCGATCGAGACGCCGGACAGCAGTGCCGGCAGTTCGGCCGCGATCCGCCGCAACGCCGCGTCGGGTTTGGATGTTCGAAAAGGCGGCGGCCCGCCCGCTGGCGAGGCGGGCGACGGATCGGGCCGGTCATCGGCCGCAGCGGGATCGGGGGTGTTTTTCACTGGGGTCGTCTCGGCCTATCATGGGGACAAGATTGACAGGGACCGCTCTGCCGGCTGCGGATTTGCCCACAACTTACCGACGCGGTGTGGACGGACGCATCGCGGCGACGTCCGGCGGGAACCTGTTGATCAAGTTCTGGTTGTAAGTTTGCTTTCCCATTCCGTCTGCCCTGGTTCCCACGAGACGTGACGATGACTTTCGCTACCCGCCCGACGCAAGCCCGAATGCCTGCCGCGAGACCGCTGTTCCGTCGCGGTCTGCTGATCGCGATGCTCGGACTCGCCTGGGTCGTCGTCGATTCCCAGCCGGCCGACGCACAAGGCTTCTTGCGCCGCCTGGGAAATCGTCTCCGCGGCGGCCCCCCGCCGACTTATCGGCCTCCCGCCAACCCGTCTCCGCCTCGCGTGACGGTTCCGGCGACCCGGCCGCCGGTCAGTCGATACCGTGTGCCGATCTCCCCGCGTGACGCGGCGACGCAGCAGAACGACGGGTCCGACGCTACGCCTCCGACGCTTGCCGATCACGGTTATCTGGGCATCGAAGGCGTCCCGGTCGGCACGCCCGTGCCGGGCGTTCAGATCGTCTCCATCTTGCCCGATTCCGAGCTGACCGCGGCGGGGCTGCGAACCGGTGACATCCTGATCGGCTTGAACGGCAGCCGAGTCGGCACGATCGAAGAAATGGCCCGCATCCTCAGCGGCACCAAGCCCGGTCAGCAGGCGCGTGTCCGCCTTGTCCGGGCGAAAGTCGCCTACGACGCGCGGGTGGTGCTGGTCTCCGGCAAGGCCGCCGCGTCGCGGCCGGCCGAATCGGCCCGCGAGCCCGACCCAGACCCGGTTGCCTTTTCTCCGGCCTCGGGCGAATCACCGCTCTCGCCTTCGCCGGAGGTGCCGGCTTCGTCGATCGATCTGGCCGACCAGATCGGGTTGACGCTTGAGGGAGCCTCCTCGGCCGGTCGCGGGCTGACCGTACGGTCGATCGCCGCCGGGTCGGCCGCGTCCGCTGCGGGACTTCGCGCGGGCGACCGCATCGTTTCGGGGGAAGGCCGCTTCCTGCGTGACCAGGATTCCTTGATCGATTTGGTGTCCGATGCGAAGACCGCCGCCAACCTCGATGCAGCGTCGTCCGGCCCGATCACGCTGGGAATCGTTCGCGACGAGCGTTTGTCGGAAATCAAGTTGTCGCTCGAGCCGAGGTCCGCGGGCGCCAAAGACCGAGCCGTCTCGGCCGCCCGATCGGCAACCGAGTCCGCCGAATCCGACACCGCCGGACGATCCGTCATCGGCGGCCTCGGATCGATGCTCGGCGGCATGTTCCGAACGCCCGGCGACGGCAAGCCGGCGGACAAAGTCGATAGGGCGAAGGCGGAGAACCTGCCCGTCCCGGCCGGCGAATTGCCCCAGCCTGTCGACCCGCCGGCCGACCCGCCCCCCGGCGACGGCATGGCCCTGGGGGACGACGAACCGATCGACGTGGAGACCTTCGACTCGCCGCCCGAGCGTGATCTGTAGGGGTCGCGAACGCCTGCGGCCGGATCGGACCGGACCGGCCGCAGTGGTGCCGCCGAGTCGTTCGGTGGCCTGCGGTCTACGGTACAATGAGTCACCGAACGAACCCTCGGGTCACTCGCCGCGAAGAAGAAACGACGTTGCGACAGCTTTGCGGGGGTTCTACGATCACCGATTACCGATGCGCCGAATCATCCCCGTCTGCGCGATTGTCGAAGAACACCAAATCCGCTTCAGGAACATGCCATGGATTGCCGTCGCTCTGACGAGACCCGCGTAGAAAGCGAAACCCCGAACGACCATCCCTCACGCGTCACTCCGGACGATCCGTCGCCGCTCCGCAGATCTCTCAGCGGCCCTGCCCCTTGGACCGTGGCGATCTTGTCGGCCGCCTTGGGGTTTGTCTTGGTGCTCGCGGCCTCCCCGCAATCCGGCGACGCCCAAGAGGCCGTCGCCAAGCAAACGGTCGCCCGCGGGCCGAGCGCGAAAGATCGACAACTGGCGCAGATCATCGCCCAGTTGATGCCCAGCCAGCACGTCAGTTCGCAACCGCTGGACGATACGATTTCGCATCGTGCGTTGGAATTGTTCCTCGGCGCTTTGGACCCGCTGAAAATCTACTTCTTGCAGAGTGACGTCGAACAGTTCCGCCGGTTCGACACGACGCTGGACGATGCGGTCAAAGGCGGCGACATCACGCCCGCCTACACGATCTTCAACCGGTTCACTCAACGAGTCGAGGAGCGGGTCGCCGTCGCCCTGGAACTGCTCGAACAAGATTTCGACTTCACCAAAAACGAATCGATCATCGTCGATCCCGATCAGGCCCAGTACGCCCGCAACACTGACGAGGCCCGCGATCGTTGGCGCCGTCAGATCAAGTACGCCTTGTTGATCCTGCAGGACGACGACAAGACGGGCGAGGAAGCCAAAGAACAACTCCGTCGCAGGTACAACCGGTACGCGAAACGCTGGAAGGAAACCGACAGCGACGACTTGCTGGAAATGTTCCTGACCTCCGTGACGTCCGGTTACGATCCGCACAGCACCTACATGTCGCCCGGCACGCTGGAAGACTTTCGCATCCAAATGCGGCTGAACCTGGACGGCATCGGCGCGGCCTTGCGTGAAAAGGACGGCAACACGGTCGTCAGCAGCGTCATCCCCGGTGGAGCGGCCGCGAAGGACGGACGCTTGAAACCCGACGACGTGATCATCTCGGTCGGCCAAGGCGACTCGGGCGAATCAGTCGACATCGTCGAAATGCCCCTCAAAGACGTCGTGGACTTGATCCGCGGCAAAGCCGGGACGACCGTCCGCTTGGGCGTCAAACCTGGTGGCGTCAGTGCCGTGGAGGAATACAGGATTGTCCGCGCCCGCGTCGAATTGGAAGAATCGGCGGCGCGTGGCGAGGTCATCGAACACCAGGTCCCCGGCGTGAACCAGCCGCTGAAGATCGGCTACATCAACCTGCCCAGTTTCTATCTGGACATGGAAAAGGCCCGCGACGGCAGCGAGGATTTCCGCAGCAGCACCCGCGACGTCCGTGCGATTTTGGAAGACTTCACGCAGAAAGGCGTCGCCGGTGTCGTCCTGGACCTCAGCAAGAACGGCGGGGGAAGTCTGACCGAGGCGATCACCTTGACCGGCTTGTTCATCGACGAGGGCCCGGTCGTGCAGGTCAAAGATTCGCGAGGCACGGTCACCGGATACAGCGACGAGGAATACGGCGTGGCCTGGGACGGGCCGTTGGTCGTCTTGACCAGTAAACTCAGCGCCAGTGCCAGCGAAATTCTGGCCGGCGCGATCCGTGACTATCGACGCGGGATCGTGATCGGCGACCCGACCACTCACGGCAAAGGCACCGTGCAAACCCTGATGGACATAGGCGAACAGTTGTTCCGCAACAACCGCATGAACATGGGTGCTCTCAAAGTGACCTTGCAACAGTTCTACCTGCCCGACGGCGAAAGCACCCAGCTCAAAGGCGTCCCCTCGGACCTCGTCTTGCCGAGCATCATCGCCAAGATGGATGTGGCCGAAGGCGATTTGGACTACGCGGTCGAATTCGATCAAGTGCCCAAGAAGCGTCACCAGCTATACCCCATGGCGCCGCGTAATGTCCTTGACCAGCTGCGCCGGAATTCTCAATTGCGGATTCAGCAGAACGAAGAATTCGTGGATCTGATTCGCCGCATCGAGTTGTACGTTCGTCAAAAGGAACAGGACAGCTTGTCGATCAACGAGCAAGAGTTCAAAAGGCGACGCAAGGAGCTCGAAGCCGTTGACGAGGAGAACAAGATCGCCGAAGAGATGGCCGAACCGGACGAAAAGATTTACCCGGACACGTTCTATTACGACGAAGTCATGAACGTCGCCTACGACTATATCCAAGCCCTGCGGGCTCAGAAGCTGGCCAAAGCCAACTGAGAGCGTTGCCATCTAGCCTCGTTGCCAGGTCCGAGGCCGACGTTCGGTGCGGCCCCGTTTCAGAAGCGACGGGCGTCGCACCACGGTTTAACGACGTCGCTTGGTCGTCGTCTGGCGGCCGGCGACCTGCTTGCCGCCCATCGGTCGCAACACGTACACCTTCGGATCATCGACGATGAACGCCGTGCTCCACGATCGTCCGTTATCGGCGCTGCACACGTTGTAGAAGAAAGTGCGGAAACGCTCGGCCCGATAGTCGTACGGGAACTCGCTGGCGATGTAGTCGTCTTCGGTCAAATCATCGACGCCCGGCGACGCGTAGTAGTGCACCATGCCGTCCGGCGTCACGCTCATGCCCATCGTCCACCATCCCGTGGTGGTGATCTGGGGACCGCGGAAATCACCGCCGCGTTTGTTGCTGCGAATCCGCAGGTAAGCGTAGTCATTCTCTTTGCCGGTTTGGGACTTGCTCTCGAATTCGACGAACATCCCGGGCCAGTAGATTTCGTTGCCCATCTCCTTTTTCTTCATCTTGAAGAACCCGGTTTCTTTTTCGATCATCGCCGTCGTTTCCAAGGCCAAGCGGAATCCGAAGTGCGGCCCGCTACGGTTTTCCCACTGATCGACCGGCGGCAAGAACACTCGCGTCGTCACGCTGGGGACTTCCGAAATCGAGATCCGACGTCGCAAGCGATATTGGACGTTGCAGACGAAATCATCTTGGTGCATTTTGCCTTCGGGGCGGCCGGGGATTCCCGTGTCTTTCGATTGCAGCAGCAACGAACCGCGGCTGCCGGGCAGACCGCCTGCGGGCGTCGGCACCCGTTTGACGATATCGGGGTGCCCCCGCATGACGCCCTCGTACCAGCGTCCGTTGGTGCTCTTGCCCATCGGGGATCGTTGGTTCTCATCGATGTCTTCGGTGCTCTTCGGATTGTTGGGAACGTAGCCCCAATTTTCCGCTTCAAAGTCATCCGAGACGCCGTTGATTTCCGATCCGGTTCCCGGAACCACCGGCCGTTGGGCCGATGCACTATCCGTGGCGACGATCCCCGCGAAACCGAGGGCGACGACCAAGCCGGTCGCTTGGCAGGTACGTGTGGCGAAAATTTGTAACGACATTTGATTTGATCCGTAGACACGCGGGAACGATTTCCGGCACCGAAAAGGCGGGCCCGATGACCGATCGACCGACCGGTGGCACCGACGTCCGAGAGAACGTCAGGTCCGAATCGGCGCGGCGATCCGGAGACCGCCGGCGCACGCAGATTCGAACGAATAGAGGCCCCCCTCTGCCCGTTTGAATCGGCCATTCAGCCGTCAAAATCAAACCAATCCGGGGAATCGGTACCATTTGCCACACCCGGACCGCGACGCTCAGCGTTCGCTCAGGATTCGCGTCAGGGCGACCGAAGCTTCCGCCTCTTCGCTGACCACGCGGTCCGCGCCGGCTTTTTTCAGCTTCGGGATGCTCATCTGGTAACGACAACGCACGATGATGTTGCCGCGTGGGTTCAACTTCCGCGACGCCCGCACCACCTGAATGGAGACCAAATCGTCGGGCACGCAGACCGCGACCACCAAGCAGGTCGGGACGTCGGCCAGTCGGAGCGTTTCCGGATCCGCCGCGTCACCGGCGACCGTCCGGAACCCTTCCTGTGCGAATCCGTGCAAGTTGATCGGGCTGAGATCGACCACACAAACGTCTTTTCCGCTGATCTCCCACTGCGACGCGACCTGACGTCCGATCGGCCCGGCGCCGATCACGCAGGCTCGGTTGCTCTGGACGCTAAGATCCATCCAGTCCTTGTCGTCGGATTCGTCCGCCACGGATTCTCGAATCAGCCGCAACCCGAGTTTCATCAAGGCGGGCGTCAACACCAGCGACCCGACCGCCAACGCGACCACGCGGGCGTAGTCCTCCTCACGGATCACGGACGTTTCGACACCCAACAACATCAGCACAAAAGCGAACTCGCCGACGTGCGCCAGTCCCAGTCCCATGCCCATCGCGTGTCGAAACGACAGCCCGGTCAGTTTCAACGCCACGGTCGCCGCGGCGGCCTTCAAGACGATCAAACAGACCAAGGTACCGCCCATCCCCAACGGGTCTTGCCAGAGCAAACGCGGGTCAAGGATCAGTCCCAAGCCGACAAAGAACACGGCCGCGAACGTCTCGCGAAACGGCAGCACCAACGCGTCGATTTGGCGAGTCCAACGGTTGCCGTTGAAAATCAGACCCGCCGCGAACGCCCCGACCGCGGGCGGCAAGCCGACCGCATGAGCCGCCGAGGTGACGCCTCCGAGCGAAACGATCGTGAACAGAATGATCAGCTCGGGGCTGCGATAACGGGCCAACCGCGGAATCAGCCAGACCCCCAGAAGGTGCCGTGCGGCGATCACGGCAAACAAGAAAACCACCGAAACGACTGCCAGCCGCAGATAATCGCGGACCCCGATCGTTTCGTCGGTCCCCGTCAGCAACGGGACCAACAGCAACAGCGGCACGAGCGCCGCGTCTTGAAAAAGCAGAATGCCGATCGCCCGCTGACCGTGCGGCTTCTGAGATTGTCCCCATTCCGAAAGCGCTTTGAAGACCAACACCGTTGAACTGAACGCGAGCGCCGCGGCGATCAACACCGACGGCTGCCACGCGACGTCTTGCCAGATCAACAGCCCGCCGACGGGCACCGCCACCAAAAGCATCTGCACCGCGCCGCCGATGAACAGATTGCGACCCAATCGTCGCAAGTCGTCCAGCGAAAACTCCAGCCCGATCGAAAACAGCAACAAAAACACGCCGGCTTCGGCGAAGCTTTCCAGCTGGTGGCCTTGGTCCAAGACCCACCCCGACACGCCTCCCCCCAGCAAAGCCCCCGCGATCAGGTAGCCCATCAGGACGGAAATTCGGAGCTGACGACACACCAAACTCGCGACCAAACCGGCGGCCAAGATGATCAACAAATCTTGGATCACCAGTTCTGTCATGTCAGATCGATATCAACGTCATGGAAGGGGTAAATCGAATCGGCCGCATCAGTTTATCCGCTCGTTCGCATTCCCGCAGCGACACCGTTGATCGATAGCCGCGTCAAATGTCGCAGCTCGTCCGCCGGTGATTCGTCACCGGAAACACTGGCGTTCGGATCACTGTTCTTGGTGGGTTCGGATGCGACATGGTCGGCGGCACGCAACTTTTGGCCGCGTCGCAACAACTCGACTTGGATCAGGTTGATCGGGTCGATGAAACGGTTTCTGACTCGAATCGACTCCTTCAACCAAGGGGTTCCGTCGAGCAATTCGTCGCGCCCGGTCAGGTCCAGGACGGCTTTGCAAGCGGCATGGTATTCGTGATGAATCATTTCACTGATCGCCGTCAAGCTTGGGTTGTCCTTGGCCAAATCGGAATAGAACTTTGCGATTTCCAGATCCGTTTTGGCGAGCGCCAACTCGGCGTTGTCGATCATCGCGCGAAAGAAAGGCCAATCGCGATACATCGACCGCATTTCACGCAAGGTTTCGTCGTCTTTGGCGACCGCGTGGATCGCCCCGCCCAACCCGTACCAGGCGGGAATCAGACACCGCGACTGGGTCCACGAAAAGACCCAGGGGATCGCCCGCAGATCGCTCAGCCCGCCGCCGGGTTTGCGTCGCGACGGACGCGAACCGATCGGCAGGTTCTCGATCTCCGAAATCGGCGTCACGGTGCGGAAAAACTCGACGAAGTCGGGCTGCTCGACCAAGCGACGGTAATCGGCGAAAGATCGTTCGGCGAGCTGATCCAGGATCGGTTCCCAGCGTGACAAATCGACCTCGCCGGGATCGCCCGCGGCCAACAACGACGACCACACGACTTGTTCCAAGTGCCGGTGGGCGATGGCGGGATCGTCGTATCGATCGGCCAAGACTTCGCCTTGCTCGGTCAGTCGCAAACCGCCGTCGAACGTTCCTTGGGGCAGCGACAGGATGCTCCGCGCCGCCGGCCCGCCGCCACGCCCCAGCGACCCGCCGCGGCCGTGAAAAAACGTCAACCGGACGTCATGCCGATTCGCGACCGCGACCAGGCGTCGTTGCGCCTGATGCAAGGACCAACAAGCCGACAGATAGCCGCCGTCCTTCGTGCTGTCGGAATAGCCCAACATGACGACTTGGTGATCGGCCTGTCGTCCCAGAGACTCGCGGTAGGGCGGATTCGACAACATGCCGTCAAGGATTTCCGGCGCGTTGGCCAAGTCTTCGATGGTTTCGAATAAGGGCACGATCGGTAACCCGACGTCGTGCGTGTCGCGCGGATCGGCATGTTTCCACAACCATAACACCGTCAGCACATCACTCGGCGCGGTCGTCATGCTGATCACGTGTCCGCCGATGGCTCGGCTTCCCGAATGAGATTTGACGCGGTGTAGCAGATCGAAAAGCTGGAATGATTCCTTCATCGCCGGCGTCATCGCGGCATCGTCGATGGCGACGTTGTCATCGGAGGTCCGTTGAATCAGGTCGACCAGCAAGTCTTGGCGTTCGGACTCGCTCAGTTTCTCCGGTGCATCGCTTTGTCCCGTCAGTCGAAAAACGTGATCCATCACGTCACGATAAACGGACGAGTTTTGTCGCACGTCCAGGCCGGCCAAGTGGAATCCGAACGTCTGGATCTGCACCAACCAGTCACCGATTTCTTCGGCGATGTACTGACTGGCCGGGATCGACCGCAGCACGTCCAGCAAGTACGTCACGTCATCGGTCAGTTCGTCGGTACCGGCGTAGGCTCCCGGCTTCGGACCGCCGCGGACCGTCGTCGCCGCGCTCCGATCCAGCCGCCAGTGGATGATCGACAACCATTTCCGGCACAGCTCGCCGGGCGGCAGCGAAGCCAAGCGGTCCCGTAATTCGGGGTGTTTTTCGACGGCCGCGTCGATCCGGTCGGTCATGGTTTCCAAATGAGGGATCTGGCGCGACGACAAGCTGAGCGATTCGAAAAGCGTTTCGCACGTGTCCGCGTGGAATCGCAAGGCTTCGCGTCGCAACCACGCGAACGTTTCCTCGGTCACGTCGGGAGTGACGCCGGGATGGCCGTCACGGTCACCGCCGATCCAAGAACCGAAACGCAGACACGGATGATGCTGGACGACTTGATCCCCATAATTTTCTTGCAACGCTTGTCGCATCTCCCGCGCCACCTTGGGCACCTCTTGCCACAGCACCGGCTTGATCGACAAGCCTCGCGCGACTTCCTGCATGACCGACGGTCGCCACGGGCGAATGAAATCGGTTTGCCAAAGTTTCGACAACTCGCTGCGCAACCTTCGTTCGGACATGTCGCGCTGCTCGGGCAGGTCGGCAGCGTCGCTGCGCGACAACAATTCACGCAGCATCCGCAGCTTGTTCCGAATCGAACGCCGTTTGGCGTCGGTCGGATGGGCGGTGAAGACCAACTCGATCAACAACCGGTCGACCAAATCTTGCATTTGCGGGGCCGATAAGCCGCCGGCTTTCAGATCCGCGACGGCGTCACGGATCGACTCGCTGCGGGCTTCGGGATAAGCGTTCCGGGCCCGTTGGCCCAAGACGCGGACGCGACGACGGTCTTCCACCAGGTTCAACAAGTCTAGAAACACGCTGAACGCGCGGATCGCGATGCGAAGCTGTTCGTTGTCCATGCCCGCGATCAGTTCGGTCATCTGTTGTTCCGCGTTGACGCGTCCGACGCGTCGGTCTCGCGAAATGTGACGCAGACGTTCGACCAATTCGAAAGCCGCGTCGCCGGATTGCTGCCGGATGGTATCGCCGAGCAGGGTGCCCAGCAGACCGATCTCGGTCCTTAGTTCGTCTTGCTTGTCCAAACGCTGGGTCTCCCGCGGTGCTCGGTCGGATGGTCGGCAGTGACCGTCGGGGTCGTCTGCTCGAAGGGCGTCGGCTCGACGGGCTTGAGCCACCCGATGGTCTCGGCTTTGACGGATTGTGACAGGTCGCCGGCTCTTGTGGCACGCCGCCGATGACGCTCCGGGCTACCTGCGAAATTAACGCCACCAAGTCGGCGACAGGGTCCGTCATCGCCACTTCGCGAGCCACCGCGGCATCCGTCTGCCGGCCGGAGAACGCACGAGAAAACAGTTGATTCTCTTTTTCCTGGTTTGCACTGATGGTCCGAGCGGGATCGCCGTAGCATGTAGGTAATGCGAATCACAATCGCAATTCGATTTAAAAAAACAAAGTGAGATCAAGTGATCGACTGGCTGAATTACCACCATCTGCTGTACTTCTGGATGGTCGCCAAAGAGGGCAGCATCACGGCGGCGGCCGAACAACTCCATCTTTCCCAGCCCACGTTGAGCACTCAAATCCAGAAGCTGGAAAAGTCGATGGGCGTCCAACTTTTCGATCGCAAAGGCCGATCGATGTTGCTGACCGAAACGGGTCAGATGGTTTTTCGTTACGCCGATGAGATTTTCAACCTGGGTCGTGAGTTGACCGATTCGTTGCGGGGACGCCCGAGCAAGGATGCGGTGCGTTTGCTGGTCGGCGTGCCCGACGGCGTTCCCAAGTTGGTCGTCTACCATTTGCTCAAGCCTGCCTTGGCGATGCCGGATCGCGTCCGTTTGGTCGTCCGCGAAGGAAAACTGAAGGACTTGCTGAGTGATTTGGCGCTGCATCAGTTGGACATCGTGCTGGCCGATTCGCCGCTGACCCCCGATGTCAACGTCCGGGCGTTCAATCATTTGTTGGGCCAGTGTGGCGTTTCGGTGTTGGGGACCAGTGGTCTGGCCAAGGCCCACCGGAACGGCTTTCCCGCATCGTTGACCGGAGCGCCGATGTTGCTGCCGACCCAAAACACGACGTTGCGTCGGGCGCTCGAACAGTGGTTCGACGATCAGGGAATCCGCCCGCAAGTCGTCCATGAGTTTGACGACAGCGCGTTGATGAAAGTCTTTGGCAGCGTCGGTGAAGGCTTGGTCGTCGTCCCGACGCCGATCGAAGACGACGTCGCCACGCAATACCACCTGACCCTCCTCGGCCGGATCGACCAGATCGTCGAGCGGTTCTATGCGATCTCCGTGGAGCGTCGCTTGAAACATCCGGCCGTGGTCGCGATCTGCGAATCGGCTCGCGAGAAACTGTTCCTCGCCAAAGAACCGACCGCCGGCGTTTGAGTCCGCCGGCGGGTGATCGTCAGCGCGCCGACGCCGTCACGCCGTCACGCCGTCACGCCGGCCAGCCGTTCCCAGACGCCTTCTTCGGTGTAGCGGTACTTTTGCCCGTCCTCGATCGCGACCAAGTGAATCCAGCCGTTGGTCAGCAGGGTTTCCACGTCGTCGTGCTTTTCGATCACCCGGTCGATCGCCGCACGCGGGGCCGCGATGATCGTCAGCAACCGCATCGCCGCGTGTTGATAATCATCCCCGGTGTGCAAGGACTGCCACGGCAACCCGGTCATCAGGTCGCCGCCGTTGCCCGACTGGACGCCGAATCGACCGACCACGTTGTGAACGGTTTTGTTGCCGCTGCCGAAGTGGTGGTTGTCGACGGTCGATGCGTAATACTGCATGTTGATCCACTGGGCGACGATCATCGGAGCGGTCATGATGTTTTCCAAAACGCTGCCATCGGTGTCGGCCGTGTGATCGTAGCAGTGCAAGAACGATCGGCCCTTCAAATCGATCGACTTGGTCAGGTTTCGGGGGGCGATGATGAAGGCGGCGTTGCCCGCCAAGCCCCATTCGGGTCGGACCTCCGACCAATCGCCGCTACGTCGGATCAGATCCGCCATGCTGGCACTATCGACGATCGGCATTCGTTCTTCGCGTGTTCGCATCCCGGCGACTTCGACCGCTTCGGTCAACTCCGCCAAGTCCTTGACGTGGGTCATCGGCAACGCGTCGGTGTCGAAGAATTCGACCTCGTCGGTCGTCGTGTTGTGAAGCGCCGCGACGAATCGCGTGTCTTCGGGAATACAAATTCCACGCTCCGCCAAATTGCGTCGGATGAAAGGACGGTTCAGCAGGTCGGCCGCGAAGCGAGCGTTCGGTTCACCCGAGTGACCGCCGCAAGCGCCGCAGTCCAGACCGGCCGCGAGTGGATTGTTTTCCGTTTGACTGCCGTGACCACAAAGCACAACCAGACGACCGAAACCGCTGGTCAGGCCCAGATTCTTCAGCATGGCGGCCGCCAAATCGGCTTGTCGCGCGGGTGTGACGCCTTGTCCGTCCAGGCCTTCGAGCGTGGGGCCGAGTCGCGATTGCCCGCTCGTCCCGACACCGTCAAATTTGGCCGCCGTGTTCGATGCCGATCGGTTGGCTTTCGTCGACTTCCATCCCAGCACGCGTCCGAGCAACGCCCATCCGAACAGCAACCCGGTCGTTTCGACGAAGGAAAAACATCCGACCGCGGACGCTTGAAACTTCGACCACACGATTCGCATGGTTCGGATCTGACGACGCCCGAAACCGGCTTGCCACTGCGTGTCGCTTTGACCGTTCCGACACTCCGACTCGCCGTCGTCTTGCCTGTCGTCGTGATCGCAACGGATGCCTTCGTGCAATTTGAATTCGGGCTTCAACAGCACCGGCACCTGGCTGGATCCGGTTCGGCTGCCCATCAAAACGTATTCGATCGGCATGAGGAAGAAGCCGGCAAAACCGCACGTCTGAATGTCGTCGCGCAGGCTTTCCAGCTTCCTTCGAAATCGCTCGCTTCGCACGTCGATGCAGAACACCATCTGCGCCAGCGGGCGAGTGTCGGTGGCGTGCTGGTGATCGGACGATGCGTCGCCGGCGGACGCGTCGATCGAATCGAGCAGGGCGTCGCGGAAATGAATTTCGCTGGCACGCAGCAACGTGTACCGCAGTTTCAGTTCATCGCTGGATTCGTTCAGCGTCGCATTGAACGTGCTGATGTCGTCTTTGCCGATGCTGTTCCAAGCGATCCCGAAGGATTCGCTTTGACACAGCGCCGCTTCGTACGCCAGCCGTATCGCCAGCAACCCCGCGACGTCGTCTTGCTCGCTGCCCACGTTGTCTTGCTCACTGCTGCTGTACTTTGCCCACGCGCTCCAGCCCGGCAGGGTGAACGCTTGGCACAACAGGAACGTTTCCCACAGGTGCGACGGCACCCCCATGGCGCTGAGGCAATGCACGATCGCGGCGTCGGCGGTATGCGGCAACTGCGAAACGAATTTGCGAAAACCTCGGATGCCCAAGACTTCCGGGCTGCGAGCGATCGATGCGGCCGATCGCCAGGCTTGAAACAGCGGCAGGTGTTTCCACGGACTCGGCCATCCGGCTTGTCCTTGGTCGTAGTGCGCGGCAAGGTGTCTCGACGCTTCTTCGGTGATGATTCGTGTCCACTGCGTCCCGTCTTGCAAATCCAAGTAATCCGAGACGGTTCGGATGCGTCGATCCAGGTTGGGACGCGAAGCGGGGATGTCGATTCGATCGGCCGCGTCGTGCCTGGCCGCGTTCTTCGGCAAGGCCGCCAACGTGTCGGCGATCGACCGGCCGGTCGTTCCGGCGGCGATCTTGATGCCGCTTTGCGGCAGCTCGGTCAAGGCCGCGTCGATGTCGGCGACGGTGAACCGTTGGCCGGCGAATTGCTTGGCGTAATGATCCAGTGGCATCAACGTTTCGCAGTCCGAAAAGATTCGCAGGTACCCTCGAGCGGTCAAGAAACGCTTGTCCGAGATGCCGGCGTAGGGGTTGATCGCGACGTAGTCTTGCAAAGGCCAGACCGGCGAAATCGTCGCCGTCACACGCTGCAAAATCTCCGCCAAACCTTCGGCCGGGTGGGGCATCGGATGGGCGGGCTGGACGACGACGGCTTGTTCGGCGTTGGTCAGTTCGTTCGGGCTTTCCGCTTGGGACATGACAGGGTTTTCCTAGACAGATGTGTTGTGAATGGTGGTTCAGTTCGTGTCGTTGATCGTCGCGGAAAGCCGAATCGACTTTCCGCCGTTACGTGCCGTGTTCATTCCGAAGCGAACAGGGTGAATCGACGTCGCAACCAAGCGTCCAGGTAAAAGCCGTTGGACGTGTGGACGTAGAGCGATTGCATCCAGCGCGGCTGATCGGCCGACGTCCGACGTTGCAATAGGAACACGCCCGCGAAGCTCAGGACGGTCAAGGTGGCGACCAACCATGCCATCGCCGGGACGCTCGCCGCGGGCAGACTCGACGCGACCGCCGCGTCGACCAGGGCAAACGAAGCCGCGTAGGAAAGGCACAGCAAACCGCTCAGCAAGAGCGTCCGGGCCAGCACCGGCGACCTGCCCGTCTGAGCGGCTTCGCCGATGAAATAAGTCAGGGCGGCACACAAGACAAAGCCGAGCAGCAATCCGCCGGGCTTGACCCAGGGGCTGATCCCGAACAGCGACAGCGCGACGACCAAGAAAACCACGCTGATCGCCGCGGACAAGCCGACCTTGGGCCACGGCACCGGGGCCGACCAGTCTTTGGCCGAGACGCCGCGGGTCGATGCGATCTGTTGCAACACGCTGCCGCTGCTGAGGAACGCGTGGGCTTTGTAGAGCGAGTGGGCCAGGATGTGCAGCATCGCGGCGCTGAAGGCGCCCAAACCGCACTGCAACATCATGAAACCCATTTGGGCGATCGTCGAATAGGCCAGCGACCTTTTGACGCTGGTTTGCGTCAGCATCACCACCGCAGCGAAACAGGCGGTGAAGGCACCGATGACGGCCAACGTCGTCAGGGCCGCCGGCGCCAAAGAAACCAGCGGACTCATGCGAATGATCAAGTAGCCGCCGGCGTTGACGATGCCCGCGTGCATCAACGCGGAAATCGGCGTGGGCGTCTCCATCGTTTCGGGCAACCATGTGTGGAACGGGAACTGGGCCGATTTGGTGACCGCACCGAGCATCAACAGCCAAGCGGCGACTTGGAGTTGCACGCCGGCCACCGCCGCGGTGCCGGCCGCGGCGATCGCCGAGAACAATTCGCTGAACTGCAAGGTCTGAAACTCGCGATAAAACAGCACGGTCGCGATGATCAGGGAAACGTCGCCGAGCCGGCTGATGGCGAACTTCTTCCAAGCCGCTCGCTTCGCCGCGCCCCGGTGTCCGTAGTGCATCAGCAACTGGTGCAGACACAAACTGGTCGTGATCCAGAAGCCGATGAACATCAACAAGTTGTTCGAAACGACCATCCACGACACCGCGCCGATCGTCATCGCGGTCCAGCGAAAGTAGCGCCCTTGGGACGCTTCGCCGTCCAAGTAACGAATGCTGTAGCGACAGATCACCCAGCCGACGAAACTGACCAAAGCCAGCATCAGCGCCGACACGCCGTCGAAGTACAGGCCCACGCTCAGCAACCCGAGCAGCGAAGAATCGGCAACGCCCGGAACGTCGACCCCGCCGATCAGCGCCACGTCGGTCGTCGCGATCCGGCCGGACACCCAAGCGACCGCCAAAGACAAGGCGATGACGCACTGCATCGCCGCCGCGGCGGTCACGAATCGACGCAGGCCCACGACGCGGGCGTTGGCCTGGCGGGTGGGAAACAATCCCACGGCCAACAAGGCGACGCTGGGAAGGATCAGCAAAAAGGGCAACAAAGCGTTCATGAATGACGTCTCCGAATAAGCGGCTTGGAAGACACGAAAAGTAAAGCACGACACAGAAGTCGTCAATCTAATTTCGGTAATCTCGGTCCGCTTTTGCCGTTTCGATGAACCAAACTGATCCGAAAGAGCGTAAAATCCGATGTTTTAAGGCGTCCCCCGTTTCGCGAAATTTTTTTCGCATGTCTGCCCCGCGTTCGCGTGTCTGCCACGCGGTGGAACGCTCCGCCCCGCCCCACTCGATCCTCAGCGCTGCGACTTCGGCCGCCGCGAGCCCCCGCGAAAACGAAAAACATGGGAAAATTGGCAACCGAACAACCGAACCGTCGACGCGGCGAAGCCGGGCGGAAACCCGCGGCGAAACCCAAAGCCGGGTCCGCCGGGCGAAAGTCACCCGCCACGGCTTTGAAGCCTCCAGGCGTCGAGCCGCCGGCGGTCGAGACGGCCAAGAGTTGGACGTTTTTGACCAATCACGCTCACGTTCTGATCGTGCTGCACGGACACCCCGACTTGGTGCTCCGCGAAGTCGCCGTCCGCGTCGGGATCACCGAGCGGGCGGTCCAGCGGATCATCCAAGACCTGGAGGACCAGGGCTTCATCCGCCGCGAAAAGGTCGGCCGCCAGAACCACTACCATGTGCTGACCGACCAGCCGTTGCGTCATCCGATTGAATCGCACCGCAACATCGGCGATCTTCTGCGGCTGATCAGCGGCTGATTCCCGCTGGATTTCGCACCTCACTCGATCGGCGGCGGACGAATCATGGCGGAACTCATCATCAGCGTCAGCGGGCTACGCGGCATCGTCGGCGAGACCCTGACGCCGGAGACGGCGGTCAAATACGTCGCGGCTTACGCGGATCGAATCGACGACGGCCCGATCGTCATCGGACGCGACGGTCGTCGCAGCGGCCCGATGCTGCGGTCGGCCATCATCGCCGCGTTGACGGCGTCGGGACGCGACGTGATCGACGCCGACGTGTGTGCGACGCCCACGCTGGGCGTGTTGGTCAAAGCTCGCGGGGCCGCCGGCGCGGTCCAGATCAGTGCCAGTCACAATCCGCCGGAGTACAACGGCATCAAGCTGTTCGGGGGCGACGGCAGGGTGCTGGACGCGAGAACCGGCGCCGCGATTCGCGACGCGTATTTCGCCGGCAAAAACGCTTATGTCGGTTCCGCCGACGTCGGCACGTCCGGCGTCGACAGCGATCCGCATTCGCCGCACCTGCAAGCCGTCCTGGCTACCGTCGATTCGTTGGCGATCCGCGCGGCCGGCCATCGGGTGCTGTTGGACAGCAATCACGGTGCCGGAGGCGTGTTGGGCCGACGGCTGTTGGAATCTCTGGGTTGCGACGTGGTCGTGCTGGGCGAATCACCCGACGGCGCGTTCGCTCACGTCCCCGAACCGACGGCCGAGAACTTGGCCGACGTCGCACGGCGGGTCCGCGAAGAAAACTGCGTCGCCGGATTCTGCCAAGACCCGGACGCGGATCGCTTGGCATTGGTCGACGCCGAGGGGCGATACATCGGCGAAGAGTACACGCTGGCGATCTGCGTCCGGCGAGCGATGGCCGACCCGATGTTGCGGGGACCGATCGTGATCAACGGGGCGACCAGCGGGATGAGCGAACGAATCGCCGCGGCGGCCGGCCAGACTTGTCACCGCAGCTCGGTCGGCGAGGCCAACGTGGCGGACTTGATGATTCAAACGTCGGCGACCTACGGCGGGGAAGGCAACGGGGGCCCGATCGATCCGCGGGTCGGGTACGTCCGGGACAGCTTCGTCGCCATGGCGCAAGTTTTGGATCTGATGACGTCGACCGGCAAGACGCTGGCCCGACTGGCCGACGAAATCCCGCGTCTGCACATCCACAAGTCCAAGGCCGAGGTGTCGGCCGATCGTTTGCCGGACTTGTTCGCGCGACTCATCGCCGCTTATCCCGAAGCCGACGCCAGCCGGGACGACGGCCTGCGATTAGCATGGGACGATCAATGGTTGCTCGTTCGCGGCAGCAACACCGAACCGATCGTGCGGATGATCGCGGAAGCCGAGACGGCGGATCAGGCGAAATCGCTCTGTGATGCGGCGGCGAAGCTGCTATAAACGCTGGTCAACCGGGCCCGCCTTTTTTCTTTCCGGCCCGCCCCGCTTTTCTTTTCGATTTCCGCCTTCATGCAGCGGCTTTTCATGCCCAATCCGGCCAACCGCCGTCCCCTGCGGCTCGAACCCCTGGAAACTCGTCGGCTGATGATCGCCGAGGGAACGGCGTTGAATCTCTCGCAGGCGATCGACGCGGCGGGACTGGTCGGAAACGTCTCCGCGGAAGTCGACTGGGGCGACGGCAACGCCACGCCGGCGACCCTGAGCGGCGCCCAGACGGTGGGAAACTTGAGCGTCAAGTTCGACTACCGTTACGACACCGGCGGCTTCTTCACCTCCGCGCGTCGGGCCGTCTTGCGAACCGCCGCCGATTCAATTGTCAAACGTTTTTCGGACAGCTTGGCCGCGATCGTCCCTTCGGGCAACAACACCTGGAACCTGCGTTTCGTCCACCCGTCGACCGGCGCCGACGTGATCCTGCCGTTCAACAACAGCAGCATCGCGAAAGACGAGATTTTGATCTTTGCCGGAGCACGGCCGATGGCCGCTCCGGAGTTGGGGTTCGGATCCTCGGGGGGATTTCGGCAAGCCAGCGGAACCCAAGCGTGGCTGGACACGGTGCGGGCCCGCGGACAGACCGGCGCGTTGTCGGAACCCAAAACGGACTTCGGACCGTGGGGCGGATCGATCGCGTTCAGTTCCACGGCGAATTGGTATTTCGGCAATGACGGCGACGAGATTCCTGCCGGCCAGGACGACTTTTTCAGCGTCGCCACCCACGAGATCGCCCACGTCTTGGGGTTCGGCACGACATCGGCTTTCAGCCGATGGATCAGCGGCAACGGCTTTGCCGGCCCGAAAGCGAAATCACTCAACGGCGGCGCCAACGTTCCGCTTGCCGACACCGGCCACTTCACCGGCGGCGTCGTCAGCGAAGGCCAGCAAGCGTTGATGAGCAACAGCATCTTGACGGGAACACGCAAGTTGATGACGCCGATCGACTTGGCGGCGATGGACGACATCGGCTGGGACTTGGTCCCGACGGCGGGCACCGTGACCGCCAGTCACACTTATGCCGACGACGGCGTTTATCCGGTGCAAGTGATTGTCCGCGGCGGCACTTTGACCGAAAAGACTTACGAGCGAGCCGCGACGACGGTGACCAACGTCGCGCCGACTCTGACGCTGGCGGGAAATCAAAGCGTCGTCGTCGGACAAGGCTTGTCGATCGCCAGCCTCGGCACGATCAGCGATCCCGGTTTCCGAAACTCCCGATCGACACCGCCCAGCGATGAAACGTTCACCTACAGCATCGATTGGGGCGACGGCAGCAATCCGGTCACCGGGACCGCACCGGCAACCCCCGGCAATGCGACGACACCGACGACGGCGACGCTGAGCGGGCAACACAGTTATTCCGCGGTCGGAACCTACACCGTCACGGTGTCGGTGGCCGACGACGACG
>CAYVRC010000102.1:0-21364 GCA_964453205.1 uncultured Pirellulaceae bacterium
TCAGAGAAAGTTAGATCACCAATTGCGATTGTCCAATCCGAAACCAGGCGGCACAGATAGGCTTTTAGAGGGCTTCCCGAGTCGACGTTCGCGTCGAAATCGGGGCCGCTTGCGTACCGGATCAGGCGGCTCGGCGGGTGACTCGGTCGTCGTGCAACGCGACGATCGCGGCGTCCAAACTGCCCGTGTCTCGGACAAGCTGCTTGATGCCCGCGGCGAGCTCGGCGGTGGGCTCGAAACCCATGTCGCTGAGCAACTCCTGGATTTCCGCAACCGTCATCCCCATGACCAATTCTTCAGGAGTTTGCGTGGCCTCGTGTCGTCGAGTGGATGCCGCAGGCTTCTTCATTGTTGAAAATCCGTTTTCCTGGTTCGCGGGCGCTGAGATCCGACTCAGCTTCGTGACTTCGTCCGGTTGTTAGGATCGAACGAAGAAGCCCGGCGACTTGAAGCAAACGTGGCAAGCTATTCTTGAAAACGGTATCCGATGCCCCGCACGGTCTCGATCAAATCGGCCGCGTCACCCATCTTTTTTCGCAGGGCACGCACGTGAACGTCGATCGTCCGCTCCAAGACCATCGTGTCTTCCCCTAACGCCGCGTCGACCAGTTCGCCTCTCCCGAACGCGCGGCCGGGCTGACGAATCAACGTGTCGAGCAAACGAAACTCGCTACGCGTCAACTTGAGCTGTTCGCCTTCGAAGGTAACGACAAAGCGACGACGATCGACCGTGACGCCTTTGTGAGTCACCGAATCGTGGTCACCCAGGACCGGCTCGCGTCTTCGCAGCAAGGCTTTCAAACGCTGAAGTAGAACTTTGTAGCTCTCGACCGGCTTTACGACGTAGTCATCCGCTCCGACGGCGAAACCGACGACCTGATCTGACTCTTCACCTAACGCGCTGAGCATCAGGATCAAAGTTTCACGAGTCTTGGCGTTGGCCCGAAGCTGCTTGCAGACTTCGACGCCGCTGAGCACCGGAAGATCAACATCCAAGAAAATGACGTCGGGCAACAGCAGCTGGGCCTGCTCCAATGCCTCGCGTCCGTCGGCGGCCCGATAGACTTCGTAACCGGCACGTTGAAGTTGATATTCCAGGGTCTCGGCAAGCGGTTGGTAGTCTTCCACTACCAGGACCTTGATCTCGGACATTTCGTTTCGGATTCGTTGCGTCGGCAGTGGGGCGGTCGTGACCATCATGATATCGGCCTGAGGTGGTTCGAGTTCGATGTTCTCATGTTCGCCGAAAACCTTCCCCCACGCATCCACCGAAACGGTTTGAAAACGGTGAAGCTTTGGTGAATTCCGTCGCCGGCTAACCCGAGGCTCCGCTGGCCTGAAACCGGAGTCCGTGCTCGGGATCCGCCGCGTTTTGCTCATTTTTGCCGACCTTCAAAGCCTTCTGGGCCGACTTCGCCGTCGCGGCATCCTCGGAAGCCGGCAGCACGACGGTGAAGGTGGATCCGCGTCCGGGGACGCTGTCGACCAGAATCCCGCCGGCGAGCGAAGAGGTCAGGTTTCGAACGATCGACAAGCCGAGCCCCGTCCCGCTGATCGCGGATTCACGAGTCTTCTCGACGCGATAAAACCGCTCGAAGATCCGATCCAATTCACTTTTTTCGATCCCCACGCCGTCATCCTGCACGCTCAACCGGCTGGTCTGCCCGTCCGTCGAAACGTGGATCGTCACCGATCCCCCCTCGGGCGTATAACGGATCGCGTTGCCGATCAAGTTGTTGGCGATCGTCAAGGTGGCTTCGCGGTCGACGAACGCTTTGGCCGCACGGTCGATGTCACCCGGCGAAAGCGTGATCTGCTTCGCGTTGGCCACCGGACCGTACGTCTCCATCGATTCGCCGACCACATCGGCCAGTAAGACGCTGCTGAGATGAAGCTTTTCGCTGCCGGCTTGCGCCCGAGCCAATTGCATCATCCCGGCGACCAATCGTTCCAATCGCAAGCACTGGTCCCGAATCTGGCTCATGAAGTGCGTCGCGGCAGCCGGATCGTCTTGGATCGCCAGTTCGACCGTTTCGGCATAGCCCTTGATGGCAGCCAACGGCGTTTTCAATTCGTGCGAAACGTTCGCGATGAATTCGCGGCGGACCGCTTCCAAATGTTTGGCTTCGGTTTCATCGTGAATCGTCAGCAACAAATTGCCACCGGTTTTGGCTTCAATCAGTCGAACGCTCACCGACACCGGCCGGACTTTACCGAGCGCGCTGATTTCCATGTTGACGCGTTTGGATTCGCCACCGTCTCGGACGCTTTCGATAGCGGCGACCAAACCCGGGATCCTCGCGATCGCACGCAAGTCGGCTCCCAAGTGATGGTCGTCCTGACGAAGCCCCAACAACTCTTTGCTGGGCGGATTCATCAACAGCACCGTCCAATCCTGAGCGATCACCACCACGCCGTCGGACATCTGTGAAAGCACCAGAGCGTTTTGCCGCGACTGGACGTGCAGACTTTCGAATCGATCCTGCCAGCTGGAAAGTTGACGCGACAGGCCATCGATTTCACGCGACGCGTTGTCACTGAAGACGTGATATCGGTGGAGCAGCCCGAAGCCCGAAACGGCGGCGACCGCCAACGACGTCACGACGACCGACCAAGTGCCGCCGGCGTACCAGGTCATCAGGCACGTCCAAGCGACCAAGCCGATCACAAAAGCCGTCGGCCGACGCCGGCGTTTTTCTGCGGTCGAAGAGAGCTTCGTCAAAATGGGCCAGACCGTCGTCGGATGTTTCGTCGGATCAAGTTCTTCAACCCGGAGGCGTCGGCCTTTAAAGATCGTTTGCCGCCGGTGCCGTCAAGACTTCTTCATCGGTTCTTCGCTTCATTCTCAAGCGAACCTTTTCCCAAACCCGCTTCGCCCAACCGGCCCAAATGATTTGCTGGTAGCGTCGCATGTGCCCGTGCCGATCGGCTTGAAACATGTCGCCCGAATCGACGTCCAGGGCCGTCAAATAGCCGCCCCCGAAGCAGTAAGTGTCCAAACAAACCAAATGCCCAAGATCCAACACATTTCCATGCGGCTGCGGCGTGTGACCGACGTACACCCTCTTGCCGCTGTGATGCGGCGGCGGGGTACCGGTCAAATGATTCCAGTACGCCGCCGCGTCGTCCAACTTGGCCATGATCTGGTCGTGACGATAACCCGCGTGCACAAAGATTCGATCGTTGGTCTCGTAAAACGGTCGGAGTTGCTGAAAAAAGTGGATGTGATTCGTCGGCACGCGACTGAGCGTCCCGCCGTAACTGGCAACCGTGGTGTGACCGCCGCTGGCCAACCACACCGCCGAATCGCAGCCGCCACAAAGCACGCCGAGCAGCATGATTTCGTGATTTCCACGGAGCGCCACGACCCGACAACGTTTCTGCAGTTCCAAAACCTGATCGACGACGTTCCGGCTGTCCGGCCCACGATCGATGTAGTCACCCAAAAAAACCAATTCGTCGTCTTCACCGGGATCGATCGACTCGATCAGGGCGCGGAGCGCTTTGGCACAACCGTGGATGTCACCAATGACGAAACGTCGCATCGAATCAGTTCACGATCGAGGAAACAGATTGCATGCCAGGAATCACATCACCGAAAATGTCTTGCCCGCATCGCTGAACACAGGTTTGCCAAAGGTCATCGGCGGGGCCGAACACCAAATCAGCGGCCGCCTCACAATGCAACCAACCGCCGGCATCCAATTCGCTTTCCAGCTGGCCTTCGCCCCAACCGCTGTAGTCGGCGATGAAGCGGACCCGAACGTCGACACGACGGTGTAAGATCCTGAGGTGGTCTTCGTCGCCGGTGATCCAAGCCGGCGGATTGCCCAGTTCGATCGACATCGATCCCCACGGGTTGGCGGGCAGATCATGGACGACGAATTTTCCGTGCCCGTCGCTGCCGCCAGACATCCCGTCGGAAACCGCCCGCTGGGGCCCACAAGGGTCGCCGACGCCGGCCAAGTCGTGAAGTGCCAAAAGCGGGCCGTCGACCGGTCCGCCGACGTAAATCTGATCGTCTTCCCGCATCACGCTTTCGGTGGGACCCGAAAGCGTCGAAAGTTCGACCAGTTCGCGGAAACGACGCGCCGTGGGCCGGTCCAACGCCAACCCGAAAGCGCCCAGGTCGTCATGCCGCAAGATGAAGACGACGCTGCGGAGAAAATTGCCGTCTGTCAGATACGGGGACGCGACCAGTAATTTTCCGGTCAGATTGACGGCGTTCATGGCAAAAATCCCCCAATATCTGATCGCGAAGAAGGCCCGACCGACGGCCGGCTAGGCGAGGTCCTTTCCCGCCACGTCCTTCCACAAACAACCGGCCCAAGACAGGCCGACACCAAATCCTACCAGCATGTTAACCGCCGACGAAGATGCGGCGACGCGGTTTCTTTGTCGATGGATCAGAATCGGCAGCGTGCACGACACCGTGTTGCCGATGTCGCCCATGTCGATCGGCAACCGGCTCTCGGCGACCCCCATCCGCCGACGGAGCTGGTCCAGCATTTTCCAGGTGGCTTGGTGCATCAGGTACCGGTCGATGTCCGCGTCGGTCAGCCCGTTGGCCTCCAAAATCTCGTCGACCAAACGCGGAACCGCTTCGACCGTGAAATTGATCAGACTGGGACCATCCATGTACAACCGGCTTTTCCAGCGTTTGCGGTGCCGCGGCCGGATCGCCTGGTCGGGCGACCGAGCCCCGCCGTCGCCTACCAACAGCATGTCGCCGCCGCTGCCGTCGCTGCCGAAACGAAAGCCCCAAAGCGACCGATCGTCGGCGGCGGTCAACAGCGTCGCCGACGCCGCATCGCCGAAAATCGTTCGCAAGCTGCGATCGTCCTCGACGATGTATTTGCTGTACGTCTCGGCCGTGACCAGCAACACACGCGACGCCGCACCGCTCTGGATCAGCCCGTCGGCCATCGCCAAACCGTACACGTAGCCGCTGCACCCCAAATTGAAATCGATCGCCCCGCAAGACGTCGGCAGGCCCAGCCGGTCCTGCAACAAACAGCTCGTCGTCGGCAGCGGATAGTCCGGCGTCTGGGTGCAAAACAACAAAAAATCGACCGAAGATCGATCGATATCGTTCTCCCGAACCAGTTTCTCGATGGCCGCGACGGCCAAATCCGACGCCGTCTCGTCGGGCGCTGCGATGTGACGCTGGTGGATGCCGGTCTTTTCGGCGATCAAGGCCAGATCCCAACGCGGAAATTGCCGCTGGAGATCGTCATTGGTCTCGATCCGCTCGGGAAAATGAACGGCGATGGGGCCGAGCTTGGCGTGCGGCACGGGCCTGAGCCTTAAGAAAGAAGGCGTTGTCGGGCGAAACGGCGACAGATCACTGGCGAGAAAAGAAACCGGCGTGGCAACAAAAAAGGCACCCCGTAGGATGCCTTCGCGGAAAAGAGCGGCTGATCGGATTCGAACCGACGACAATCACGTTGGCAACGTGATGCTCTGCCAACTGAGCTACAGCCGCGACGCATGGCCAGAAATATAAACGGACGACGAAGCGTCGCAAGTCCAGTCCTTCACGTTTTTTACCCGCTTGTCCTGAAAAGCCGCTTCTCGCTAGACTTTCCGGGATCAAACTCCCAACCGTTCCACCCGTTTCTATCACTCTACCACTCGCCTCGAGGCCCCCCGCAGGATGTCCACCGAACTTGAAACCGCCGCCGAAGCTGACAAAAAACCCATCCGATTGGAAGTCAGCGTCGCCAGCCCCCAAGCTTGCCTGCGCGAAATCGTCGTCACCATCCCTGAGGGCGAAATCCAACGGTACCGCGATGACGCGTTCAGCGAACTGGTTCCCGAAGCCCAAGTGCCCGGGTTCCGGGCCGGACGCGCGCCGCGAAAATTGGTCGAAAAACAATTCAAAGATCGCATCGACGACCAAGTCAAAGGGGCCTTGCTGATGGACAGCCTGGCCCAGGTCACCGAAGAGCAAGATTTCTCGGCGATCAGCGAACCCGACTTCGATTACGAGTCGATCGAGCTGCCCGAGACCGGTGATTTCAAATACCAATTCCGCTTGGAAGTCCGCCCCGAGTTCGATACCCCCGATTGGGACGGCCTGGAAATCTCCAAACCCGTCGAACAGATCGGCGAGGCCGAGGTCCAAGAAGCCCTCGAACGCGTCTTGGCGCGATACGGTGCCAGCGAAGCGACCGAGGAACCGGCCGCGATGGGCGACACCTTGCTGCTGACCGGCGAATTCAAGGACGGCAGCAAAGTCGTCTCGGTGATGGACGAAGAACGCGTCAAATTGCAGGCACGATTGAGCCTGACCGACGGTGTCGTCGCCGATTTCGGCAAGGCGATGGAGGGCATCAAAGAGGGCGAAAGCCGGGACCTCGATGTCGTCGTCAGCGAGAACGTGGAAGACGAAGCGATGCGCGGCAAGACGCTTACCGCCACGTTCGAAGCCGTCGAAGTCTACAAGACCCAATTGCCCGAACTGACCCCCGATTTCCTGGAAGAACTCGGCGACTTCGAATCCGAGGACGAACTCCGCCAATTCGTCAAAGACAGCTTGGTCCGCCAAGCCGATTATCGCACCCAACAAGCCGTGCGATCCAAGATCGTGGAAATGCTGACCGGCTCGACCGAATTCGAATTGCCCCCCAACTTGGTCAAGCGGCAAACCGCTCGCGAATTGGAACGCAAGGTTCTGGAGCTGCGACGCAACGGGTTCGCCGAAGACGATATCCGGCGTTACGTCAACGCTCTGAAGCAAAACGCCCAGGCCTCCACCGAGACCGCTCTGCGAGAACACTTCATCCTGGAACAAATCGCCGAGGAAGAAAAAATCGACGCCGAGCCGCAAGATTACGACGATGAAATCGCGTTGATCGCCCAGCAGAGCGACCAACCCGAGCGACGCGTCCGTGCCCGGTTGGAAAAGTCCGGACAGATGGACGCCATCCGCAACCAAATCGTCGAACGCAAGGTCATCGAAACGATCCTGACGAAAGCCAAAGTCAGCGAAGAAACCGTCGATTCACCCAAGGGCGAGGAACAAGACGAGTTCGCCGTGTATCACAACGTCGTCCCGAGCCGAGACGACGATTCGATTCCCGAAGCGAAGTACGACGATCATTCGCCGAAAGAAACCGACGATTCGGCGAACAAGTCCGAGGACTGATCCCGACCGGTCAACCCGCCCCGTCGATCAGGGCCAGGTCACCGGCCGCGTAAGCGATCAGAAAACTCGTCTCTTCGTCGGCGAATCGCACGCGGACACTCCGTTTGGGCCCCCGTCCGCTGACCGCGACGATCGTGCCGTCACCGTATTCCGGATGCCGGACCTGCGATCCTTCGCGATAGGCGGCCAAGGGAACCTCTCCCGCCGATAACAAATCGGCCGCCGTCTTGAGTCCACTGCCGGCGCCGATCGTTTTCTTCAACCGCTTGGCCGCGGTTTCGCGGACCCGGTCGCCCGAGTCCTCCCGTTCGTCGTCGGGCAACTGGCAAACGTCGTCAAAGTCGATCGGTGCGACGTCCGTGCCGTCGACGTCACCCTCGGCGGCCCCGTCGGACGCGATCTCGGGCAGATCCCACGAATCGGGATAATCAATGCCGTCGTGTCGGTCGTCAAAAAAGTTCTGTTTGACTTCGGATTCGACCATCCGCAGGTCTTCACGTGGCAGTTCCGTCAAAAAGGGACTGGCGACGACGGGACGGACGACCCCACGCATGCTGCGACTTTTACAGAAGCTCAGCTGCAACCACTGCTGGGCCCTCGTGATGCCGACGAACAACAACCGACGCTCTTCTTCGATCTGGTCCTCGCTTTCGCGGGACCGACGATGCGGCAGCAGCTCGTCTTCCACGGCGATGATGAACACCCGCGGGAACTCGAGTCCCTTGGACGCGTGCATCGTCATCAACGTGACTCGGTCCTGGGAACCTTCGAAAGCATCGATGTCCGAAACCAGGGAAACTTGTTCCAGATACAAGTCCAGCGAGCCGTCCTCGGCATGCTGCATGTCGAACTCGACCGCCGCGTTGATCAACTCATCGACGTTGGCGACCGGATTGTTGCTGTCACTTTCGACCGAGGTTCGTTCCAGGTATTCGCTGAATTTTGTTTCTTCGATCAAGTACCGCAGCAAGTCCTCGATCGTCGCGGTGGCTTTGACCCGCAGTCGGTCGTACAAACGGACGAAGTGGCCGACCATCGTCGCCGAACGCTTTGCCAGCGATTCGATTTCGTCGACACGACGCGCCGCTTCCAACATCGGGATGCCGTGCAAGTCCGCGAAATCGCGGAGCCGACTGACCGTCTTTGCCCCGACGCCACGGGTCGGCGTGTTGATGATCCGCTGCAACGCGACGTCGTGGCTGGGGTTGTTGATCAGGTGCAAATAAGCCAACAAGTCCTTGATTTCTTTCCGCTGATAGAATTCCAATCCGTTGACGATTTGGTACGGCAATCCGCGACGCCGGAAAGCATGTTCCAGGGATCGCGTCAACGCGTTCATGCGGCAAAACACGGCAAAATCACTCGGCCGCAGCCCTTCGCCGTGGATCGCCGCGTCGATCTGATCGGCCAAGTCATCGGCTTCCTGATAACCGTCGTCATAGATCCGCAGCACGACCGGATCACCTTCGGGTCGATCGGTGAACAAGTCCTTCTGCTTTCGCCGGCGGTTGTGGCGGATCAGTTGATCGGCGACACGCAAGATGTTGGGCGTGCTGCGGTAGTTCTGTTCCAGCCGGACCGTTTTGACGTTCGGATAGTCCTTCTCGAAGTCCAAAATGTTGTTCAGGTCCGCCCCCCGCCAGCCGTAGATCGATTGATCGGGATCGCCCGTGACGGCCAAGTTCGGGTGATCGATCGACAGCGCACGGACGATCGCGTACTGGGCAAGGTTTGTGTCTTGGTACTCGTCGACCATGATGTACTTCAGCCGGCGATCCAGTTCGCTGCGCACCTCCGGGTTTTCGCGCAGGAGTCGCGCGAAGTGCAACAACAAGTCGTCGAAATCGACCGCGTTGGCCGTCAGCAATTGTTTTTGGTAAACCGGATACACCCGCGCCGCGATCGTCTCGCCCGACCGCAGGGACGACTGGGAGGTCATCATTTCGGCGGTGATCAAACGGTTCTTGGCATCGCTGATCGTTGCGGCAATCTGTTCCGGCGAGGTGTGGCTGGTGCTGACTTCGGCCGCTTCGATGGCTCGCTTCATGGCCTGTTTGGCATCGGCCATGTCGTAAATCGAATAATTCTCCGACAGCCCGACCAGGGGCGCGTAACGACGCAGTTGCTGAGCGCAAAATCGGTGAAAAGTTCCCAGCCAAACGGGCTGCCCCGGGGCCAGCCTTTCGACGCGGGAACGCATCTCGTCGGCGGCTTTGTTAGTAAACGTCAGGGCAAGAATCTGGTGGGCACGAACCCCACTTTGCAACAGATGGGCGATCCGATGGGTCACCACGCGGGTCTTGCCGCTTCCCGGACCGGCCAGGATCAGAAGCGGCCCGTCGATGTGGCCGGCGGCTTCGCGTTGGGGCGCGGTCAAATCTCGGAAAATCGCATCCATGGCCGAGGCAGTCATTCAATCGGAGAACGGTGGCGGAGGTGGCGGCGGCGGCGAAACAGGCCCCGGAGCGGTTCGACCCGGGCCTGATTCGTCACATCGCTTGAAAAGGCCTTAGCTTACCGATTCGATCGCGGGCTGTCCGCCGATCTCCGCCCGACGACCGTCATCCGACCTACTCGGTTTTTGCCGCCGGCTTTTTCGATTCCGGTGCTTTGGAGTCGGATGTTTTTCCTTTGGCGGATTCTCCGGATGATCCTTCCTTGGATTTGCCTTCCGATTTCGGTTTATCCGCCGCGGCGGCCTTCTTGTAGCTGTCGCTGCGGTAGTCGGTTTCGTAAAAGCCGCTGCCTTTGAACATGATTGCCGCGCCGCTGCCGAACAATCGCCGCAATTTCGGCTTCCCGCAATCGGGACACTTCTTCTTCACCGGTTCGTTGATGCCTTGGAACAGTTCCATTTCGTGACCGCAGGCATCACATTCGTAATCGTAGGTGGGCATGTTTAAGGATTTCCTGTGCTGACAATGACTTGTGCCGGCCGGAGAACCCGGTCGTGCATTTGGAACCCGGTCACCGCGACGTGGGCGACCGTGCCTTCGGCCGCTTCTTCGCTGGGCATTTGCGAGATCGCTTCATGATAGTTCGGATCGAACACTTCTCCGGCTGCGGGGATTTCCCTGATGGCGTACTTGGCCAGCGTTTCGTCGAGCTGTTTGGTCACGATTTGAACGCCTTCGCGTAGGCTTGACGCGGCTTCGGCGCCCCCGGTCGCTTCGGACGCTTCGACGGCGCGGATCAAATTGTCACGGACTTGCAGCAGATCCAACACGAGCGGGCCGGCGGCGTACTTCAACTGGTCTTCGTAATCACGACGCATGCGTTTGCGAAAGTTCTCCGCATCGGCCTGGGCCTGAAGAACGCGTTTGTTCGCTTCGTCGACTTCACGACGCAGCCGCATCATTTCTTCGTCACGGGTTTCGGGTTCGTTCGGTTCCTGTTCTTGCATCGCTTGATCGATCGAAGACGTCGGATCGTCGTCGCTATCAAAGCCATCGACGTCCGAATCATCGATGGGCGAATCAGGCTGGTTTTGGCTATCAGAGTCGGGCATGAGATGAACGATGGTAGGGGTTCTGGTTATCAGCGATTCGGGTCGTCGTTCTCGGCTTCGCACTTCGAGTTCCGCCGACGGCGCGGAATCACGTTTTCGTGCTCGCGGAGGCCTCGGTGTCGGGATCGAAGAAATGCCTCAACTTGTCCAAGAACGAGGTTCGCTCGGGCAACACGGATTCGTGATCGAGCTCGGCCAGTTCGCGGAGCAATCGGGACTGTTCGGCGGACAGTTTTTTGGGCACTTCGACGTAGACCTGCACGAGCAAGTCGCCGGGCCGCCCGCCGCGGGGGTCGGCGATGCCTTCGCCGCGGATTTTGAAGACCTCGCCGGTCTGCGTTCCCGCCGGCACGGTCAACTCGTGTGGGCCGTCCAGCGTGGGGACTTCGATCTCCGCCCCCAACGCCGCTTGGCTATAGCTGATCGGCATTCGCAGGACGAGGTGGTTGCCTTCGCGCTGGAAAAGTTCGTGAGGCGCGACGGTGATGAAGCAGTAACAGTCGCCGTTGGGGCCGCCGTCGGGACTGGCTTCGCCCTCGTTTTGCAGACGGACCCGCATGCCGTCGTCGACACCCGCGGGAATCTGCACGGCCAATTCCGCTTTTTCGTTTTGTTGGCCGGAACCGCGACAGGTTTTGCAAGGGTCGCCGATCTGTTGGCCTTTGCCTTGACAGGTCGGGCAAGTGGTTTGGACTCTCAGGATGCCGGCCGACTGGATCACTTGACCGCGTCCCCCGCAGGTGTTGCAGGTGACCGGCTGGCTGCCGGGTGAGGCCCCGTCGCCGCCACAAGTTTTGCAGGGCACGCGTCGGCGGAAGGAAACGTTTTTCTTGACGCCGCGGGCGGCTTCCTCCAACGTCAGGGTGACATCGCAACGGATGTCCGCGCCACGCCGTCGGCGTCGTCCGCCGCGTCCGCGACCGCCCCCGAAAAGATCGCCGAACATGCCGCCGCCGAACATGTCGCCGAAGGCTTCGAAAATGTCTTCGACGTCATGAAATTGATGCGCGGCACCCTCGACGCCCGCATGACCGTATTGGTCGTAACGACCACGTTTGTCGGCGTCGCTGAGAACTTCGTAAGCCTCGGTGGCCTCCTTGAACTTCTCGACCGCGTCTTCGCTGTCGCGATTGCTGTCGGGATGATACTTGATCGCGAGTTTACGATACGCGCGATCGACCTCCTGCTTCGTCGCCGTTCGTTCGACTTGAAGAACTTCGTAATAGCAGGTTTTTTCGGGCATGGCTTCGTGAGTGATTCGAAAAACGGGTTGTGGATCGAAGAAATCCGCAACCCGTGTGGGAGGTAGCCTGAAGCTAGTTGACCGATGGGGAACGGAACCGTGCCGGACACGGTTCCGCCCTTTTGCTAAAAGATCAAGACACGACGCCGGCGACGGGCTGCTTGTCTTTGTCTTCTTTCTCGTAGTTCGTCACCATCGCTTCGGTGGTCAACAACAATCCGGCGATGCTGCCGGCGTTGGTCAGCGCGGTCCGAACCACCTTGACCGGATCGATGACGCCGGCCTTGAGCATGTCGGTGTATTCGCCCGTGTAGGCGTTGTAACCGATGTTGATGCCCTTCTGGCTGACTTCGTCGACGACGACACTGCCGTCGATTCCGCCGTTGTCGGCGATCTGACGCATCGGCGAACTCAAGGCGTGCAAGACGATCTCCACGCCGATCTTTTCGTCGCCTTTGGCTTTCTTCTTGGCCGCTTCGACGGCTTCGCGACAACGCACCAGAGCGACACCGCCGCCGGGAAGGATGCCTTCTTCGACGGCCGCGCGGGTCGCGTGCAAGGCGTCTTCCAAGCGGGCCTTGGTCTGCTTCATCTCGGCTTCCGTTTCGGCACCGACACTGATCACCGCCACGCCGCCGGACAACTTCGCCAAACGTTCTTGGAACTTTTCCTTGTCGTAATCGCTGTCCGTCTGTTCGATTTGGGCACGAATTTGAGCGACGCGTTTGTCGATCGCGTCACGCTTGCCGCTGCCTTCGACGATGGTCGTGTGCGACTTGTCGATCGTGACTTTCTTGGCACGCCCGAGTTGTTCCAGCGTGACGTTTTCCAGTTGGATGCCCAAATCTTCGCTGATCAACGTGCCGCCGGTCAGGGTCGCAATGTCGCCCAGCATGGCTTTGCGACGATCGCCGAATCCGGGAGCTTTGACCGCACACACGTTGAGGGTGCCCCGAAGCTTGTTGACGACCAACAACGTCAACGCTTCGGCGTCGACGTCCTCGGCGATGATCAACAACGGCTGACTGGTCTGCGCGGATTTCTCCAGCAAAGGCACCAAGTCACGGATGTTGCTGATCTTCTTTTCGTAAAGCAGGACCAGGGCGTTTTCCAGGTTGGCTTCCATGGTCCCCGGATCGGTGATGAAGTACGGCGAAATGTAGCCCTTGTCGAACTGCATCCCGTCGACGTAGCTGACCTCGGTGTTCCGGCTTTTGCCTTCTTCCACCGTGATCACGCCGTCTTTGCCGACACGTTCCAAAGCGTCGGCCAACAAGTTGCCGATTTCATTGTCGTTGTTGGCCGAAATCGCGCCGACGTGGGCGACTTCTTGCTTGTCACTGACCGGACGTCCCATTTCGTGCAGATGCTCGACGGCGGCTTGGACGCCCTTTTCGATGCCGCGACGGATCGCGGTCGGGTTGCTGCCGGCGACGATGTTTCGCAGGCCTTCTTTGAAGATCGCCCGGGCCAACACGGTCGCGGTGGTGGTGCCGTCACCGGCCAAGTCGCTGGTCTTCTGGGCGACTTCGATGACCAACTTCGCGCCCATGTTTTCGAAGCGATCTTCCAGTTCGATTTCCTTGGCAACGGTCACACCGTCTTTGGTGACGGTCGGTCCGCCGAAGGACTTGTCGACGATGACGTTGCGTCCGGTCGGTCCCATGGTCGTTGCGACGGCCTTGGCAAGTTTTTCTACGCCGGCCAGCATTCGCGCCCTGGCGTGATCGTCGAACAAAAGTTGTTTTGCCACGATTCGGTTCCTCTGAAATGATGATGGATGTGTGATGGATGACTGCGAAACAGGCAGCGGGAATTACAGGACCTTGGCCAAGATGTCGTTTTCACGCAGGATCTTCATCTCTTGACCGTCGACTTCGATGTCGCTGCCGCCGTACTTGCCATAGATCACCGTGTCGCCGATCGCCACGCTGACTTCGCCCCGGTTACCGCTGTCGAGCAATCGGCCGGGGCCCACCGCGACGACGGTTCCACGCTGCGGCTTCTCTTTGGCCGCATCGGGAAGCACGATGCCGCCGGCGGTCATTTCTTCGGCTTCGTTGGGCTGGACCACGACGCGATCATCCAAGGGACGCAAGTTGATTTTGTTTGCCATGATTTTTGTATTTCTGAACTGAAAATGAGTGGTGTTGAGTTTGGTTGAATTCTGAAAAAGGGATGTCGGCGGAAGCGGCTTACATCATTCCGCCCATGCCACCCATGCCCGGCATTCCGCCGCCCATGCCGCCCATGCCGCCCATGCCGCCCATGCCGTGGTCGTGATGGTCACCGGCGTCTTCGGGTTCGTCGACGGGGATTTCGCAAACCAGCGATTCGGTGGTCAGCAACAACGCCGCAACGCTGGCTGCGTTGGTCAACGAGGTCCGCACGACCTTGGCCGGATCGACGATGCCGGCGGCGACCAAGTCACAGTACTGTTCGGTGTTCGCATCGTAACCGTCCGCCTTGCCCTTCATTTGCAAGACACGATTGACGACGACGGCGCCATCGACGCCCGCGTTGTCGGCGATCGCACGGAGCGGGATGTCCAAGATGTTGCGGATGATTCGGACGCCGAGCTGTTGGTCGCCTTCGGTTTCCTTTTCCAATTTCTCGATCGCCGATTTGCAGCGGAGCAGGGCCACGCCGCCACCGGGAACGATGCCTTCCTCCAAAGCCGCTTGGGTCGCCGCACGGGCGTCGTCGATCAGGGCCTTGCGTTCCTTCATCTCCGTTTCGGTTGCCGCGCCGACGTTGATTTGCGCGACGCCTCCGGCCAATTTTGCCAGACGTTCTTGGAGTTTTTCGCGGTCGTAGTCGCTGTCGGTTGCTTCGATTTCGCGTCGGATTTGGGTGACACGACCTTCGATGTCTTTTTTGGTTCCGCCGCCGTCGACGATCGTCGTCGCTTCACTGGTGATGCGCACCTTCTTGGCACGTCCGAGGTCAGAAAGTTTGACGCTTTCCAGATCGATGCCCAGGTCCTTGAAGACCGCCTTGCCGCCTGTCAAAGACGCGATGTCGCCCAGGATGGCCTTGCGTCGGTCGCCGTATCCCGGTGCCTTGACGGCACAGACCGACAGGATGCCTCGCATTTTGTTGACGACCAGAGTCGCCAGGGCTTCGCCTTCGACGTCTTCGGCGATGATCAACAGCGGCTTCTTGGCCTTGCTGATCGCTTCGAGAAGCGGGATCAGTTTCTTGTTGTTGCTGATTTTCTCTTCGAACAGCAAGATGTGACAGTCGTCGAACTCGACCGCGACGTCGTCTTGGTTGGTGACGAAGTGCGGGGACAAGAATCCACGGTCGAACTGCATGCCCTCGACGACGTCGACGTACGTTTCGTTGCTGCGTCCTTCTTCGACGGTGATCACACCGTTCTTGCCGACTTTGGTGAAGGCATCGGCCAAGACGGCACCGATCTCCGGGTCGCCGTTACCCGCGATCGTGGCGACTTGCTTGATGTCGCTCTTGCTGTCTTCCTTGATCGGCGTGGCAAGTTTTCCGATCGCATCGCTGGCCACCGCGACGGCTTTGTTGATGCCTCGGGTCAGTGCCATCGGGTCGGCGCCCATGGCGACCATTTTCAGGCCTTCGCGAAAGATCGCTTCGCTCAGCACCGTTGCGGTCGTCGTGCCGTCGCCGGCGACGTCGTTCGTCTTGCTGGCCGCTTCCTTGACCAACTGGGCACCCAAGTTTTCGAACGGATCGTCCAGTTCGATGTCTTCTGCCACCGTCACGCCGTCTTTGGTCACCTTGGGCGAGCCCCAGCCTTTGTCCAACACCGCGTTGCGACCACGGGGGCCGAGGGTGCTGCGGACGGCTCGCGCCAGCTTGCCGACGCCGGCCAAAAGAGGCCCACGTGCGTCATCGTCGAAAACGATTTGCTTTGCCACGACGTTTTTCTCCTGTCTGTCAGTTTTCGTCAGGGATGTCCGCTCGCCGCGATCGATGGTCGCCGCGGATCGCGGATGAAATGAAGGATGTTTCGTAGGATCTGCCCCCGCCGCCGTCTTCGTTGGCAGCGCGAACCGATTGCGTTCTCCCTGAAAGCAAGTGCCGTGCCATGCCCCCGAGATTCGTCACTAAGGGGTTGCCGTCAAAGCACTTAGCGACAACGACAGGGCCGGCCCGCGGGGCGGTCGGACGGTTAAAGAATTCCTGCCGTGCCAGCTTGGCAGGGAAGCCGACGGCGGCATCACGAACGGCCCATCGGACGCCGAGCCGTCCGACGACGACGGGCATCCGGCTAAAACTCGTCCGTACGGCACGCCCCAGACCTCAGCGGGTCCCTCGCCGGCCCGACGGATCGCTCCGTCGGACGGCGGCGGGGATCATCCGGTCAAGAAATCTGCGACGTGTGGCTGACGTACAGCTTCATCGAATGACACGGCATCGGGATCATCCGGTTCGTCGGAGCGATCGGACCGTCGATTTCCGGATAGATGTCCGCGGGGGCTTCGGCCGCCGTGTCCATGAACAGGTTCCACTGCACGCCACGGCCGATTTCGGGCAGATGAAACTCCCGATCGTCTCCGGTGCTGTTGAACATCATGATCAGGTCGCGGCCGAGACCCTCGGGATCGTCCAAACGCGACGGGGCGGAGATGTAAGCCATCATCGCGAGTTGCTGCTGGCCCCAGTCGAGCGGCTGACCGTTGCCGCGGTACCACGACACGTCCGGAACGCTGCGGCCGTCGACGGGCTGGCCGGTCAGGAAGTCCTGTCGGCGAACGGTGGGCTGAGTCCGTCGGAATCGAGTCAGGCTGCTGACGAAACGGATCAGACCCTCGTTCTTTTCGACCAGCCGCCAGTCGAACCAACTGACGTCGTTGTCTTGGCAGTAAGCGTTGTTGTTGCCTTTTTGCGTTCGTCGCGCCTCGTCGCCGCTGACCAACATCGGCACGCCTTGGCTGAGCAACAACGTCGAAAGCATGTTGCGGATTTGCCGGGCACGGATCGTCGTGACGCCTTTTCGCCTGGTCGGCCCTTCGACGCCGTAATTGTCACTGATGTTGTGATTGTCGCCGTCGCGGTTGTCTTCGCCGTTGGCCTCGTTGTGCTTTTCCTTGTAGGTGACCAAATCGTTCATCGTGAAGCCGTCGTGGCTGGTCACGAAATTGATGCTGCAAAACGGCGGCCGGCCGGCGTGTTGGTACAAGTCGCTGCTGCCGGCAAGCCTAGTCGCCAGTGCGCCCAAAGTGCCGCCGTCGCCACGCCAGAATCCCCGCACGTCGTCACGGAACCGCCCGTTCCACTCGGCCCAACGGTGGTTGCCGAAGCTGCCGACTTGATACGCGCCCGCCGCGTCCCAAGCTTCCGCGATGATCTTGGTGTCCGCCAACATCGGATCTTCGGCGATCAGTTCGACCATCGGCGGATTGGGGACCAAGTTGCCGTGCCGATCGCGGCTGAGGATGCTGGCCAGGTCGAACCGGAATCCGTCGACGTGGTAGTTGTGAACCCAGTGCCGCAAACAGTGAAAAATCATCTCACGGACGACCGGGTGGTTGCCGTTGACCGTGTTTCCGCAGCCGCTGTAGTTACAAAAATGCTTGCCTTCGCTGAGGATGTAATAGATCTGGTTCTCCAGACCCTTGAAAGACAACGTCGGGCCTTGTTCGTTGCCCTCGCAGGTGTGATTGAAAACGACGTCCAGGATGACTTCGATGCCTTCGGCGTGCAGCGCCTTGACCATCTGTTTGAATTCGACGACCTGAGAACCCGGCGTCGGATCCGACGCGTAACCGCGGTGCGGCGCGAAGAACGCCATCGGATCGTAACCCCAATAGTTGGGACGCTTGAGTTTGTTGCCCAAGATGTCACGGATCGGAAATTCGTGCACCGGCATCAGTTCGACGGCCGTCACGCCCAGTGATTTCAGGTACGGGATCTTCTCGATCACCCCGAGGTAGCTGCCGGGGTTTTTGACCTTGGCGGTACGGCTTTTGGTGAATCCGCGGACGTGCATTTCGTAAATGATCGTCTCGGACATCTCGTGTCGCAGGTGCCGATCGCCTTCCCAGTCGAAACGGTCATCGACGACGACGCACTTGGGCGGCCGGATCACGCCGTCGGATGATTTCTGGAACGTCCCGGCCAGGGCCTGGGCGTACGGGTCGATCAACCGCGCCGAGGCGTCGAAGCGATGGCCGTTGTCCGGATCCCACGGCCCGCTGGCCTGCAAATGATAAAGCTGGCCGGCTTCCAAACCCGGCACGTTCAGACTCCAAATGTCACCCCAGCGGTCGGTGTCGCGATCGAAGTCGATGATTTCGGCAGGTTCACGATCGCCAACCTTGTTGTACAGCAGCAACCGCATTTCGGTGGCGGATCGACTGAAGACAGAAAATTTGACGCTCTTCTCCAACAACGCCGCCCCGTAGGGCGGGTGGTAGGCGAATTGCAAGTCGGGACAAGGCTGTCGCATGAGCATGTTGCGGTTTCTCCATTTAATCGCAAGCGTCACATCGAATCCGCCCGCCGCGTCATTGCAGCAGGGTCGTCCGAAGTGCTATTTCGTTTGTCAACCGAACCCTACCACCACCTGAGGGACACGCCGGATTCTCCGCCGTCGTCGACAGCGAAATCTGACAACCGTTTGTCGCACGACGCGTTTGGGGCACGCCGCCGGTTTCGGTCGTCCGGGCGGACTGACAAAACATCGCCGGTGGGGTTCAGTTGAACGTTTGCAATGACTGGGGGTGAAGAAACCTTTGAAGGGAAGGGAACGGAATCGATCGGATGCGAATCGCCGGTGCGACGCAACCAAAGTCTAGTCGCAGCATAGCAGCGGAGATTTCGCGTCCGAAGACCCGGGGATCCGACCCGACGGCGTCTCATCGCCCCGATAGCGGATCGTCCTATCGGCCGGGCCGGATGAGTGCTGCTATTGGTAAAATGGACAAGGGCAATCGTCGTTCCCCTCCAACGCGACACCACCTGTTATTTCGACGGTCGGCTTGCCATGCTGTGGCGGCGACGAGCCGAGAAAGACCTCGCCCCGCCGAATTTGCCGTCCCATTTTTTTACATCCGCCGTCAATTTTTGTTCAACATGGCCGCCACTTACAAAGACGCCGGCGTCGATCTGGACGTTTACGCTGAATCCATGAGCCGTCTGCCCCGGCTGATGCACCGCACGTTCAGCCCGCGCGTGATCCCCAGCGACGGCGGTTTTGCGGGCCTGTTTCGACTGGATTTCTCCGGCAAACTTTTCGCCCGCAATTATCAAGACCCGGTCCTGGTCAGCGGCACCGACGGCGTGGGCACGAAACTGAAAATCGCCCAGCAAACCGGACGTCACGAGACCGTCGGCATCGACCTGGTCGGCATGTGCGTCAACGACTTGCTGTGCACCGGGGCTGAACCTTTGTTCTTCTTGGACTACGTCGCGATGGGACGCGACGACCCGGCACGGCTTGAAAAAATCGTCCAGGGAATCAGCGACGGCTGCGTCGCCGGCGACATGGCGCTGCTCGGCGGCGAAACGGCCATCATGCCGGACCTTTACAAAGACGACGACTACGATTTGGCCGGGTTCGCCGTGGGCGTCGTCGAACGAAAACGATTGATCGACGGATCCTTGATCGGTGAGGGCGATGTCGTCCTCGGGTTCGCCTCGGCCGGATTGCACAGCAACGGATTCAGCCTCGTTCGTAAAGTCATCGCCGATGCCGGTCTGGCCTGGGACGACAAGCCCGAGGTTTTCGACGGCCGATCGCTGGCCGATGTGTGTTTGACCCCGACACGGATCTACACCAACGCCGTGCGTTCGATCCTGTCGCATTACCGCGTCAAACAGATCTTGCACGGCTTGGCCCACATCACCGGGGGCGGTCTTCAAGAGAATTTGGATCGCATCCTGCCCAAAAACGTCAACGCGGTGATCGACCCCGCGGCGTGGCCGGTGCCCGACATCTTTCAATGGTTGCAGCAGACCGGCGACATCGAAACCGCCGAGATGCGACGCGTCTTTAACCAAGGCATCGGCATGGCGGCGGTGGTCAGCGAGTTCTACGCGCCGACGATCGCGGCCAAGTTGACCGGACACGGCATCGCCTGTCACACGATCGGCAAAGTGGTCGCCGGTGACGGGTCGGTCGTCTACCTGGACGAATGACATGACACGCGACGACATGTGACAAGACGTGTCCCGTTGTGACACGGGCGCACGTCGCAAGGGGGACGTGTTTTTCGAAACTCCCGTGTTCTTGATTCTGGCATCGCGATTGCACCGGGTGACTCGTGATTCGTTTCGCAGACCCGGGAGACTTGACGATGCAAAACGTTCTACTCGCAGTCGATGGTTCGAAGTTCTCCGAGGAGGCCGCTTGGGTGCTGGCCCATCTCCCTCACCCGGAACCCTGGCGATTGACGATCGTCACGGTGGTCACAAAGCCGGTCATGCGTGGGGGCTATCGCGTCGCGGACGTCATCGACGAAGCCTTCCTCCGCGACCAGGAAAACGCCCAAGCGACGTTTCGAAAGATCGCGTCGATGTTCGACGGTGCCAACGTCACGGTGAATCACGTGATGAGAGACGGCGTGGCGGGAGACACGATCGTGCAAGTCGCCGAGGAAAACGAGTCCGACTTGGTGGTCCTGGGGGCCCGTGGTCGAACGACCATCGCCAGGATCTTGCTGGGCAGCGTCAGCGATTACGTGGCGACCCACGCGCCGTGCAGCGTGCTGGTGGTCCGTCCGACCGGATTGCGCGAAGGCAATCGTGCGTTGCGGATCGTGATCGGATTCGAGGAGTCCGAGGCGTCGCTCGCGGCGATCGACGAATTCGAAGACATCGATTGGGGACCGGCGACGCACGTCGACTTGGTCGCCGTCGCGCCCTATTTAGTGACGTCGTTTTCCGAAGCGATCCAAAGCCGCGAAGGCATTGGTCATTTGAAATCCGTTTTGGACGACGCCGCGACAACCCTCCGTGACAAAGTCGACCACCTGAAACGGCACATCATCGAAAGCGATCACATCGGAAACGCGCTGGTCGATTTCGCCGAGCAACACAAGAGTGACCTGATCACCGTCGGCGAGAGTGACCGCAGTACGCTGAATCGCGTCTTGCTGGGCAGCGTTTCACGTTTCGTCTTGCGACACGCTTCGTGCAGCGTTTGGATCACCCGCAATCCCACCGGGCCGAGACCGGCGGCGAAAGGCACTTCGTCTGGTTCGGTCCCGCAGCCCATCACCTCGGCAGAGGAACCATCATGAATGCGTCGACACCTTGCGAATCGTCCCCCGATGCCTCGTCGGATCTGATCGGCCAACTTCGTCACCGAGAGGCTTATCCGCAGACCGGCGAAGACGTCACCGCAATCGAGACCCACATCTCGTGGGTCTTTCTCGTCGACGACGTGGCCTACAAAGTCAAGAAGCCCGTGTGCAACGACTTCTTGGCTTTGAGATCGGAAGAGCGTCGTGTAGGGAAAGAGTGTGTCAGTACGTGTAGA
>CAYVRC010000103.1:0-21017 GCA_964453205.1 uncultured Pirellulaceae bacterium
CTGCAAACGGATCAAGGCGACGTCATCGAAGCCGATTCGCGAGCGGATTTCAGCGGCCCGTTCGACGCCTCCGAGCCGCTGACGTTGGATCGGCTTGAACAACTCGCCCAAGTTCTGTTGATCAGCAACGAATTCGCGTTCGTGCAGTAGCGCGGTTGCCACATCGGGGTCCTCGACACTCTGGGGGTTTGCGAACAGGTCTTTCGGACGGACGTGCCGGCGGGCACCGGGCCTTCATCAAATCCGTGCGCGCAGACTAGACTCGTCGTTTTCGACGCGTCGTCGCGCAGAAGGATTCTTCATTGACCCCACCACGGATCGCTCAGATGGCTCGACGGGGCACATGGTTGACGACGGTAATCGTTTTGCTTTGCGTCGACCGGGCGGCGATTTTTGCAACCGAGCCGGCCGCATGGCAAAGTGATCTGAGCGCTGACTTGCACTACCTGTCCAGCGACGAACTGAAAGGACGCGGCGTCGGCGACGAATCGATCGACGTCGCCGCAAAGCACATCGCCGGGCGGTTCACCGAAGCGGGGCTGCGGACCGACTTGTTCGACGGCGGCCCGTTCCAATCGTTTTCGATCGCTTTGGAAAGCCGACCGGGACCGCCGGAAAACAATCGCGGCGTCTTCGCCGTTCGTGGACAAGACGCGATCGAACTGAAATTGGGCGAAACCCTGATGCCGTTGGCGATCGGTTGTGACGCCTGTCGACTGACCGATCGGGACGTCGTCTTCGTTGGCTATGGCATCGACGCGCCCGAACACGACTACGATGACTACGCCGGCGTGGACGTCACCGACAAGGCCGTCATCGTGATCCGCAAAGAACCGGGCCCGGGCGACCCCGACAGCCCGTTCGGCGGCACCCGCAACACGCGGCACGCTTGGTTTCAGACCAAGATCGAAGAAGCCGCCCGGCGGGGTGCCGTGGCCGTCTTGTTCGTCAACGATTCGGCCAGCATTCGCGATTCGGCCCAGCTGGCCCGAAACCGCGTCAAAGCGGAGCAACGCCGCGCCGCGCGTTTGGAAAAACAGCTCTCCGAAGTGCCGGCCGAAGCCGTCAAAGCCCGATCCGACATCCGCCTGCAGGCCGAAGCCAGTCGAGCCAGCGGGCGAAAACTCGAACAAGAAGTCCGGCAAGCCGAAAGGGGACTGCTGGACGTGATGGACGCCGGCAGTGACAAGCCCACCGACAACGCGATCCCGGTCGTCTCGATCGCCCGCGATGTCGCCGATGAACTGCTGCGACGATCGACCGGACGCACGCTCGGCGAAATCCAAGCCGACATCGACGCCGATTATCGCCCCCGCAGCCGAAGGCTCGACGGCATCAAATTGACCCTGAAAACGGCACTGTTGGCGGGCGACACACAGTCCCAGAACGTCCTCGGGGTGATCGACGGCAAAGGCGGATTGGCCGACCAGACGATCGTGATCGGCGCCCACTACGATCACGTCGGGATGGGCGGATACGGTTCGTTGGCACCCGGCACGATCGCGGTTCACAACGGGGCCGACGACAACGCCAGCGGCACCGGCACTTTGATCGCCGCGGCGACCCGACTGTCCGCTTGGCTGAAGGACTCTCCGGTGCATCGACGTGTCGTGTTCATCGCTTTCACCGGCGAAGAACGCGGGCTGCTCGGCAGCAAACACTACGTCCGCAGGCCTCGGTTTCCGCTTTCCGATACCGTCGCGATGCTGAACATGGACATGGTCGGGCGATTGCGTGACAACGAGTTGACGGTCTACGGCACCGGATCGTCCGGAGGATTCGACGCCTTGGTCGAAAACGTGAACTCCCAGGGCTTGTCGCTGCCGATTCCGGTTCCGGCCGCCGGGTTTGACTTGTTCAAAGTCGCGACCGGATACGGACCGAGCGACCACGCCAGTTTTTACGAGGTCGGAATCCCCGTGCTGTTCTTTTTCACCGGCCTGCACAACGATTACCATCGTCCCAGTGACGATTTCGACAAGCTGAATCTGGACGGGATGCGTCGCATTTGTGACTTGGTGACGACGACGGCTTATCGGTTGGCGACAGACCCGGCCAGACCGATTTACTTGGACACCGAAAAGCCGCTCGGGGGCGTTCGTCGTCAACTGACCGTCTACCTGGGGATCTCCATACGAACCGGACCGACGGTGTGGGATCGCAGCGGCCGGCCGGCTCCGCAAAGCCAGCGTTTGGTGCTGACCGACGTCAAACCCCGCAGTCCGGCCGCCAACGCCGGGTTGCGGATCGGTGACACGTTGATGAAGTTCGGCAACAACGAAATTCGTTCGCTGACCGAACTGTACGACGACTTGCGAAAGCGATCTCCGGGACAGTCGATGTCCATCGAAGTGATCCGCGACGGGTCGCGGCAAACCTTCACGGCGAAGCCGGCCCGGCGTTGAAGAGCCGGCTGATTCGGGGAAATAAAGTGAAAAAACTTCGTCTCCCGGCCATTTCGGTCGGCAATCAGCCTTGCCCCGGGGGCACGCGGTTGCCACAATCCGCCCCAGTTCATGGGCATCGATGTCATCCGTCGAGCCGATGAAGTTGGCGAGCCGTGGGGTTGCGAAATGATGGAACTTTTGCACCGCTTTCGGCACTCGGAGAATCGCCGACAGGAACAGGAAATTCGCAAACATTACGCAAGGAGAGCGGACGTGCGATCAATCGCTAAAACGGTCATTGTCTTGGCCCTGACGGCCACCCTGGGTTCAATCACGACCGTCGCGTCGGCCCAAGATTCAGGTCATCGCATCGCGGTGGTCGATGTCGCCAAAATTTTCAAAGAACACCCCGGCATCAAGGCCCAAGTCACCGCCATCGAAGACAACCTGAAGCGGTACGAGGAAGAACTGAAGGGCAAACGGGAACTGCTGCAGCAGGAACACGAAAAGCTGAAGAGCTTTGGAGTCGGCACCCCGGCCTACACTCAGCAAGAAGACAAAGTCGCGACCATGGAATCGAAGCTTCGTCTGGACATGGCTCGCAAACGCAAGGAACTGGCCGACGCCGAAGCGAAGATCTACTACGACAACTACCAGGTGATTCAAAAGGCCGTCGCCGACATCGCACAGGCCAGCAAGATCAATTTGGTCCTGCGGTACAACAGCGAAGACATGGACAAGAACAAGGGCGACTCGGTCGTTCGCGGTGTGATGAAAAACATCGTCTTCCACGACAACAGCTTGGACATGACCAATTACGTCATGCAAGTTTTGGACAAACGAATCGCGGCGGTGCCGGCGGCCGGCACGTCCCGCTAATGCGTCGGCCCCAAGCCGAACGGTAACTCGTTCCCGCGTCTCGCGTGGGAACGAGTCTCGGGCGCTCCCTTGGGGAACGCCCCGCAAACAGACGACGGCGACTCGGACCGCGGGATGTTGCGGACCGACGACACTGACCCCGTCGGCTTGATCGATCGACACGCCGTCACGAGTTGCGGCGGATACCATCAACACTCGTGAAAACCCAGCTCGGCAAGGAGGCCGGACATGGAAGCTTCACGAAAGCTTACCGGCGGCGCGGTTCATCCGCCCACACGAAACCAACACACCATCGCCAGCCCCTGCAGCGTCAGCGGACGCGGATATTGGAGCGGCAACGATGTCCACGTGACGATCTTGCCGGCCGCCGTCAACGTCGGCGTTCAATTGGTCCGCACCGACTTGCCGGATCATCCTGTTTGTGCAGCGACAACCGATTGCACCGGAGCGGTCAGTTTTCGCACCAACTTGGCGAACGGACCGGCAACCTTTTCGATGGTCGAGCATTTACTGGCCGCCTTGGCGGGGCTCGAAATCGACAACTGCTTCGTCGAAATCGATGCGGAGGAATTGCCCGGGCTCGACGGCAGTTCGCTGGCCTTCGTCGACGCTTTGCAGTCCGCGGGACTGGTCATCCAAGCGGCACCGCGGTCACGTCTGGTCATCACCGAAACGCTTCGCCTACGTCATCACGACGCCTGGGTCGAAGTCTTACCGGCGACCGCGGGTGAATCCTATTTCGAGTACCAATTGAACTACGGCGACGATTCACCGATCCCCGCCGGCGATTTCGGCATCGATTTGACACCGCACCGATTCATTCATCAAGTCGCACCGGCCCGGACCTTTGTCACCACCGAACAGGCGGCCGCGTTGCAAGTCGGCGGTGTCGCCGCGCACGTCACGCCCAACGATTTGATCGTGTTCGGTGACCAAGGCCCGGTCGGCACGAAGTTGCGTTTTCGCGACGAATGCTCGCGGCACAAGACACTGGACCTGATCGGAGATCTTTCGCTTGCCGGCTGTGACATCGTCGGCCGCGTGATTTCGCATCGCGGTGGACACGTGCTCAACGGCATGTTGGCAGGACGCCTCCGTGAATTGGCCGCCGAGACGTTTGCGACGAACGAGCGACCAAGAAAAGTGGCATGAAGCGATGCGCGATTCCGCACACCGCTGACGAAAACCGAACACGAATTAGACGGAAACGGAATCAGGCCCAGCTTTCGAGCTTGCGATCGGTTTCACGAATCGAATACATCATGAATCAAGACCTTCATTCAAACCGACGCCCGGAGACAACATGGGTGCTCAGATAGCAGAAACGGCAGTCGTGGATCCCCACGCCCGACTCGGCCGAAACGTTCGCGTTGGACACTTTTGCGTCATCGACGCGGACGTGACCATCGGCGATGGGACGATCCTGGAAGATCACGTGACCATCAAAGGCAACACGACGATCGGCCGCGAAAATCACATCTTCAACGGATGCGTGATCGGAACGCATCCGCAAGATAAGAGTTATCGCGGCACGGACACACGCGTCGAAATCGGCGACGGGAACACCTTTCGTGAATTGTGCACGGTCAACCGTGCCAGTGAAAAGGAAGACGGCCTGACGAGGGTCGGTGACAACAATTACTTCATGACCCAGTCGCACATCGCGCACGATTGCAAATTGGGCGACCGCATCGTGGCGGCCAACAATTGCATGATCGGAGGCCACGTTCACATCGGCAACGACGTGACGATCGCGGGCGGCGTGGGCATCCATCATTTCGTTTCGGTGGGTCAACTCAGCTTCATCGGCGCGATGAGCACTGTGCTGCACGACGTACCGCCGTTCATGATCGTCGAGGGGGCCAACGCGCGTCCTCGATGCGTCAACGTGGTCGGACTGAAACGCAACGACTATTCGGCTGATGACATCGCCGTGCTCAATCAAGCCTTCAAGCTGCTTTATCGTGGACGCGTGGGCGTCGACGCGGCACGCGCCGAACTACTTTCGACGGGACCGATTCGGCCGGTCCTGCGTTTTCTATTCGATCACTTGGAGCATACCGGTGGCGGGCGTCACGGACGCGGTCGCGACCGAAGGAAAGCCGCATGAACAAACTACGAATCGCCGTCATCGGCGCGGGACATCTGGGACGCATTCACGCCAAATTGCTGGGACAAGTCGACGGCGCCGAGCTGGTCGCCGTCTGCGACCCCGGCGAATCGGCACGTCAAACGGCCACGGAAAGCTTTGGCGTCCCCGTGCTGGCGGACTACACCGAAATCATCGATCGGATCGATGCCGCCGTGATCGCGGCGCCGACCGACTTTCACAGTGACATCGCCAAGACGCTGCTGAAAGCCGGTAAGCACCTGATGATCGAAAAACCTTTGGCCGCCGACGGCAGTGACGCCCAACGTCTGGCGATCCTGGCGGCCGCTCGCAAATTGACGTTGCAGGTCGGCCACGTCGAACGGTTCAACCCGGCGTTCGTCGCGCTGGGCGAACTGGCCCAGGACGTCAAGTACGTCGAAGCGGTCCGCGCGTCCAGTTTCCCCGGTCGATGCCTGGACGTCGGCGTCGTGATGGACTTGATGATTCACGACTTGGACCTGGTGTTGTCGATGACCGACGCGCCGGTCACGTCGGTCTCCTCCAGCGGATTGTCGGTCATCAGTGACCACGAAGACATCGCCGAGACGCGGATCGAGTTCCAGTGCGGTTTGGTCGCCAACCTGAAAGCCTCGCGGATCAGCCCGACTCCCGCCCGATCGATGCAGGTCTTCGGATCGCACGGATTCGCCGAAATCGATTTCGGTGCTCCGGCGCTTTCCGTGGTCCGTCCGGCCGACAGTGTCGTCGACCGCAGCTTTGACCTTCAAGCCGAAACCGACAACCCGCTGCGTTACTCGGGCGAACTGTTCAGCACCCGACTGCGGTGCGAGACTCTGGATCTGGAACCACGAAACGCGATCCTTGACGAACTGCATGATTTCGTGCTGAGCGTTCAAACCGGTTCGACGCCGGTCGTCGACGGTTCGGCCGGCGCGCGAGCCGTCACGGTCGCCGACAAAGTCCTGCAATCGATCGAACAGCGGGCTTGGTACAGCGACGCATCGTTCAGCGAATGCGGCGCCCACGCTTTGGTTCGCGAATCCGTCCAGTCGGCCAGCCGACGCTTTCATCAGTCACGTCGCGCGGCCTAACCAACGGGCGACGAAACGTCAGGGCAACGCGATTGCGGTTTTGGCGATCGCGGCGGCTTCGGCGATCATCGCACGTCGTTCATACGGCGGGCGTTGCAGCATGACCGGCGCACAACTGCCGGCGCGGTAGTAACCCAGCGTGTACTGGCAATCACAGGGGTGACTGATCACCGACAGGTACGGCAGCATCGGGATCGTCGCAAAGAATCGAGCCCCGCTGGTCAGCGGCGTCAGCATCGGAAAACGCTCGTGCCCGTGACGTTCCAACATGCGGTCTTGGAAATACAACGGGTGCGAAAACGTGTTCGGAGCCGCCCAGTTGCGAATCGTCCACGTCGCCGGCAAGCCGCGATCGAAAAAACTTTCCGGCAGCGGAATGACGGGCACATCGACGCCCTCGCGGTAGCCCTCGGGCAGACGCCCGTTGCCGACCTCTGACTGGTCGGTCGTCAACGCTTTCAGACTGGGCAGATTGAATCGTCCGTCTTCGACCGACGGCACGCGTTCTCCGTCGTTGCCGTAGATCGATCGTGTCAGACGTGAAGTGGATGACGAATCGTCCTCGTCTTCATCAAAGTCCAACAGATCTTTGCCGTCGTCGAAGTCCAGATCGTCGTCACCCAGTTTCAATTCCGAATCCAGATCGTCCAGATCCGAATCGCTCAAACCAAAGTCTTCCGGCTCGTCACGATCGAACAGCAGGTCGTCGTCGGCGGCGGCCGCCGACACGCGGACGGGATCGAACAGTCCTCCCTGCACTCCGCTCGCGGACGAGACGAACCCGACCGGGCCCATCAACGATGAAATCAATCCCGTGCCCAGTAGCATGGCCCACCCACACCGACGGGGGTTGGGTGTCAGTCGCGATGTGGTTTCGACGTTCATGAGTGCTTCCCTGCACGGCTGGACCTGAGATGAAAACGGGCGGCCATCGCGGCCTGGCGCGATCCACCCGTTAAAGAAGTTTCGACCGCTGGGGACGTCAAGAACAGTCCCACCGGCCCGTGATCCTACAACCCGATTAACCGACACCCGAGACGACCGGGCCGATCCGTCAGCTCACTCCTTACCGGGTTCAGCAACTTTCGAATCGTCAGGTGAACTCTCCTCGTCGGCCGCAAGCTCGGATTCGGCGGCTTTTTTTTCCTGTTCGTCAATTTTTGCCTGATCGATAAAGTCCAGCGAGGCACTGTTCATGCAATACCGCTTGCCGGTCGGCCGTGGGCCGTCGTTGAACACGTGCCCCAGGTGCGCCTTGCAGCGGCTGCAGTGGATCTCGGTCCGCGAATAGAACAGTTTCCAATCCGTCTTGGCACCGACGGCACCGGCGTCGATCGGGGCGTAGAAACTCGGCCAACCGGTGCCCGATTTGAACTTCGTTTCACTGGAAAATAAGGGTTGATCGCAAACGACGCAGTCATAACGCCCTTTGCGTTTGTTGTTCCAATACTTGTTGGCAAAGGCCGGCTCGGTCGCCTCGTTTTGCGTCACGCTGAACTGCACGGGCGACAATTCCCGGCGGAGCTGCGCCGGCGATTTGGGCTTGTACGGCTTCGCCTCTTTTTTCTCCGGCGACCGGGATGTCTGTGCCCCCGTCGATGCCGAATCCTCCGCATCGCTCTTCGAAACGAGAAGAGATCCGCCGGAGAACAGCAGCACAGCGACAGCGACGAACGTGAACCGGCCGGCAAAACGTCGTAATGTTTTCGACATAATCGATGGCTCCTGTCCTAATACTTTGAAAGAACCTGTTACGGTGGAAATAGTCATTCCGCCCGCCTCCCCGCCGACAGCGGGCGTGGCTTGGACTCAAACGAACCCTTCATTCTATGTCCGCCGTCCAGCTTCGTGGAATTTCCTTCGGTTTCGGCGGATCGGCCGGTGTCGGCCGCCGAGTCCTTCGTGGACTGAATCTGGAGGTCTCCGTCGGCGAATACCTGGTCATTTTGGGCGAATCCGGGTCGGGAAAATCGACATTGCTGCGGCTGGTCGCCGGGCTGGATCATCCGATCGCCGGCCAGATCCTGATCGACGGCCGAGACATGACGGGCGTCCCTCCACGGGGCCGCCACGTCGCGATGGTTTTTCAAGACGACGCGTTGTACCCGCACCTGAACGTCGAACAGCAGATTCGCTTCGGCGCCGATGCGAAAAGTCCGGCGGCGGACCGCTCGTTTGACGACGTGGTGACGCAGACCCGCGTCGGCGATCTGCTGAAGCGTCCGACGCCGACGCTCAGCGGCGGCGAAAAAAAACGTGTCGCACTGGCCAAAGCGATCTACCGAGCCGCGACGGTCCGATTGCTGGACGAACCGCTGTCGGCGATCGACGCGTCCCATCGTCAGAGCCTTCGTGACGATTTACTGCGGGTCCACGCGGCACAGGGCGGTGCCACCATTCACGTGACTCACGATGCCCTGGAAGCGATGCAACTGGCCGACCGGATCGCCGTTCTTCACGACGGAACGATCGTGCAAAATGGCACGCCGCGTCAGCTTCATGATCATCCGATGCATCGTGTCGTTTGCCGACTGATGAATCCTTGGCATTTGAACGAAATCCGCGTCGGAGGCGATCGCGAAGTCTGCTTTTCGGCCGATTCGGTTCGCGTTGATGATCCGGATCAAGCGACGGAAAACGAAACCGCCCGGTTCACGGAAGAACGCGACGGCCGGTATCGGCTGCCCGCCGAATTGGTCCACCGACACGCCTTGCCGGGGGGTGATCTGTTGACGCTCCGGTCGGGCGAGACGGCGATCAAGGCATGGCGTCCCGATCGGGATGCGTCCGCGAGGCCGGGTCCCCCGCCAGCGAAGGTTCGAACCGTCAGCGTGGCTGTCGAGTCGACGCACTGGTTCGACGCGACCAGCGGGTGTCGCGTCGCCCCGCCCTGACCCGAATCATGACCAGACGGTACGCTTCGGTCCATGATTCACTTCGGCTTGATGGACCTGTCTTCCGCGTTACCGTTGGTGGCGATCCTCTCGATCGGCATCTTCGTCCAAGCTGCCGCGGGTTTCGCCGCGGGCCTGTTGATCATCCCGTGCATGTTGTGGTTCGGCTACTCGATCCCCGAGGCCCAAACGTCTTTGCTGGTCGCGACGATTCCGCAAAACTTGTGGGGGGTTTGGTCGTTTCGCGATTGCATCGAAGTGCGTCGTGTGGCGTGGCCGGGTTTCGCCCGCGTGGTGTTCCTGCCGCTGGGACTGTGGTTGTTGCATAACCTGGAAACCGTTTCGCCGGTGACGCTGCGTCAGATCGTCGGCGTTTTTGTCTTGTCGGCGACGGCGGCGACGATCGGTTTTCGTCCGATCCCCCGGTCCAGCGTCCATCCCGGCTGGGCTTGGTTGGCGTTCCCGCTTTCCGGTTTCTTGCAAGGGCTGGTAGGGATGGGCGGTCCGGCGATGGTGTTTTGGGTCCAGGCCCATGATTGGGACACACGTCGCAGCCGTGGATTCCTGTTCTCCATGTACTTGATCAGCATCATTCCGGCGCTGACGATTCTGTACCTGTTCTTCGGCTCGCGAATCATCGGCCCCGGTTTGGCAGCCGCCGCGATGATCCCGTGGCTGGTCTGGATCACGACGCTGGGTTTGCGTCTGGGGACCCGCCTGGGACAGGGGCGGTTACGCAGGATCACGTTGGCATTGCTGTTTCTGTTGGGATTGTCCGGACTCGCGTCTCCTTGGCTTCAGTGACGATACACCGAACCCCTTTGGCGAAATCTTACTTGGGCGTTCCCGGTGTGCCGTTCTGGGCGACGGAATCGATTCGCACGGCTTTCTTGCCTTTGAACGAACCGGGGCGGGCATCAAACTTGTGGACCCCTTGGATCAACAGTTCCAGCGGCTCGGTGACTTCCTTTTCCGTCGCGATCACGTCGCCGACGTTCAGGGCCAGCAAGTCGCCGGTGCTGATTCGTGACTTGGCCAGCGTGACGACGACGCTGACGGGTGCCTCGTCGATGTTGTATTCGATCCGTTGGCGGGTCACGTCGCTGGGTTGTTCTCGACCGTAACCGACCCAACCGTTGCGAGACAGTTGGGAGTTGTATTTTTCGATCGTGTTGAAAGGGATGCACAGGTTGACCATCCCGCGATTCTTGCCGATCACGACTTCAAAGCTGATCAGGATGACGACCTCGTTGGGCGGCACGATCTGAACGAGCTGCGGATTGCTTTCGGTACTCTCGATCCCCAGTTCCAGTGTCAGGACGTTTTGCCAAGCGTCTTGCAAGTGAGTCAGAAACAGCTTGACGACGCGGTGCATCAATCGTGTTTCGATCTCGGTCAAGGGACGCCGGATGACTTCGCCGGGAGTCGGGTCGCCGCCCAGCATCCTGTCGATGATCGTGTACGACAACGACGGGTTGATGTCCAAGATCCAGTGTCCTTCCAGTGGATCGGTTTCGATCACGTTGAAGCAACTCGGGTTGTCCAGACTGAAAACGAATTCGCTGTAGGTGAGCTGATCGACGCTCAGCAATTTGACTTCGATCATCGTCCGCAGCATGCCGCTGATCGATGCACCGAAATTTCGTGCGATCACCTCGTGCAACGACTGCATCGCCCGCATCTGTTCTTTGCCGACGCGTTCGGGTCGCTTGAAGTCGTACGCCATCACCCGGGCATCACCGACGCCGACGTGAAACGGCTTGCCGGAATCGTGTTGTTTGGAAGCCTTGCCGTCGGCCGGCGGGCCGGTGATTTCCGGCGGCGGTTCGTCGGTGAATTTCGGAGGCGCCGGGCCGGCGGGCGAATCGCCCATGCCTTCCATGGCGCGAAGCAGACTCTCGACTTGGTTTTGACTGAGGGATTCGTCGGACATGCGGGCGGTTCGGAGCGAGAACACAAACGGGACGGGTTTGCTGTACCGTGACCATAGGAAATCCGTCGGCTCGCTGACGAGTCCAGTTTCCCGGCCCCGACGTGGGGACGCCCCTCCCGGCCACCGTCTCCCGCGGGGTCGAACATTTCCGCTTTTCCTGCGGCGGGCCGATTGCGTAAGATTGGTGCCACGTCGGTCTTGAATTCTCGAATCCCCCGTCCCCCATCGGTTTGTCGACCCATGTTCCAGAAATCCGTTTGTTTTGCTTTTTCCTTGGTCCTGACCGCCGGCTTGGTCGCCGCCCCGTCGACTCACGCTCAAGACGAAACCGTCAACGTGTTGATGAAGACCTCCGAAGGCGACATCTTGATCGAGCTGAACAAGACCAAGGCACCGCTATCGGTCGAAAATTTCGTCAAATACGTCGAAGACGGCTTTTACCAAGACACCGTGTTCCACCGCGTGATCCCGGATTTCATGATCCAAGGCGGCGGGATGACGGCCGATCTCAAGAAGAAAACGACTCGCCAACCGATCCGCAACGAAGCCGGCAACGAATTGTCCAACGCCCAGTACACCATCGCGATGGCCCGCACCGGTGACCCCCACAGCGCGACGTCGCAGTTTTTCATCAACGTCGTCGACAACAAGTCGCTCGATCGAGCGATGGCTCGTGACGGTTACGGATACACCGTATTCGGTAAGGTCATCGACGGTCAGGAGACGGTCGACAAAATTCGCCGTGTGAAAACCGTTTCGGCACCGAACCCCGAATTCCCCGCCATGCTGATGCAAGACGTGCCGGCCGAACCGGTCACGATCCTGGGTGCCGAAGTCGTCGAGATGTCCGAACTGCCGTAACCATCGTCGCCGCGTCTTTTGCGCCCCGGTCGCTCTTGCCGCGGGGACGAACAATCTGCGACAACGGTCATCGAAAACTTGAATTTTTTTCGCGTAAGGAGACGCAAACGATGATCCTCATTTCGCCGTCGATCGTTCGGTTCGTGATTGCGATTTCGGCCGCCGGCTGCCTGGTAGCCGGCTGGCAGAAGGTCAACGCCCAGGACGAAGTTTCGTCCGCCGGCATCTCGGATCAAGATCCGGACCGACATTTGTTACGGTACGACTTGAAAGAAGGCGAAATTCTGCCTTACGAAGTCACGCACGTCGCGAAAACCAAAACTTCGGTGCGTCAAAACGAGGAAGTCACCAACGTCCACACGGTCAGCCGGCGCCACTGGAAAGTCGTCGGCAACCACGCCGACGGCAACATGGTCTTCGATCATGTGATCGATTCGGTCCAGATGACTCAGCAAGCCGGCGACGGCGAAGAAATTCGCTGGGACAGCACCTCCGGCGAAGACCCGCCGCCGGCTTTCAAACTCGTCGCCGAACGCATCGGAAAAACGCTGGCGACCATCACGGTCAACCCGCGCGGTGAAGAAATCAAACGCGAAAACCACGGCGGCACCGAAGCGTCCCTGGGCATGGGCTCGCTAACCTTGACACTGCCCGAGCAAGCCCTCGCGATCGGCGATTCATGGAACGTCCCTCGGGAGATCAGAGTTCGCACCGACGACGGCTTGGTCAAAACGATCAAAATCCGCGAGGTCTACACGCTGGACAGAGTCGCCACGGGCGTCGCGACGCTCAAGATTCGTAGCGAACCCTTGACCCCGATCGACAAGGAATCCGTGCGGGCCCAGGTCATTCAACAACTCAGCAACGGCACCCTGCGGTTCGACGTCGACAACGGCCGCATGTTGGAAAAACAGTTGGACTGGGACGAGAACGTTGTCGGTTTCCAAGGTCCGACCAGTGCGATGGAGTACCGTGCTCGGATGACCGAAAACCTGATCGACGAACCGACTCGGACCGCCGCACGACCTTAGCGACCGGAACGCCGCGGGACCGTGTGGGCCCACCTGGCTCGATTTCCGCCCGCCGATTCCCGGCCGTTTGTCGACCCGAGCCCCGACCGCAAGGGTCAGATTCTGCCGTTTGAAGCCTTTGACCACCACGCCATTCGCCGACGCCTTATCATGAAGGGGTCGAAACGTGGACGGTTCACAGGCTCTCAATCAGGCAGGTCGCAGTGGGTGAATACAAATTTAGCGGTTGGTTCGGCGTGATCTTCCTCGGCGGCATGCTGTCCGTCGCGTCGGCCCAGCAAGTCCGGCCGATCGAAATCGGCGACGCCGCGCCGAATTTCAAGCTTCCCGGCGTCGACGGCAAGACGCACTCGTTGGCCGATTACCAGGACGCCAAGCTGTTGCTGGTCGTCTTCACGTGCAATCACTGTCCGACCGCCCAGGCTTACGAAGAACGCATCAAGCAGTTAGACAAGGACTACGGTCCGCGTGGCGTCCGGCTCGTCGCCATCTCACCGAACTCCGATGCAGCCGTTCGTCCGGACGAACTCGGATGGACGGACCTCAACGATTCCCTGGATGACATGAAGGCCCGCGCCGAGGCAGCCGGGTTCACTTTCCCCTACCTGTACGACGGCGAAACCCAGACCGTCTCGCGGGCCTTCGGTGCCAAGGCCACTCCTCACGTTTTTCTGTTCGACGAGAACCGGATGCTGCGTTACAGCGGACGCATCGACAACAGTGACGTCGAGACGCCGACCAGCCACGACGCCCGCGATGCGATCGAAGCGTTGTTGGCCGGCAAAGAGATCAAGGAAACCGAAACCCGCGTTTTCGGTTGTAGCGTGAAATGGGCTGACAAGATCGAATCCGCCAAGGTCAGCATCGCCAAGATGGACGCCCAGCCGGTGACCTTGGAGACGATCGACTCCGAAGGCATCAAAAAACTGGTCGCCAATCAGACGGACAACTACCGCTTGATCAACTTGTGGGCGACCTGGTGCGGCCCTTGTGTCGTCGAGTTGCCCGAATTCGAGCAGATCGGGCGCTGGTATTCGACGAGGTCTTTCGAAGTCATCACCATCTCGCTGGATCGGCCGAGTCAAAAAGAAGGTGTGCTGGACAAATTAAAGGAACTGAACGTCTCTCTGACCAATTATCTCAGCACGGTCACCGACGTCGACGAGTTCGGCGAAGCGCTCGATTCCGCTTGGGAAGGCCCGGTGCCCTACACCCTTTTGGTCGCGCCGGGCGGCAAGATCGTCCATCGGGTCGAAGGCGAGATTGATCCTCTCGAACTTCGCCGCGCCATCGTCCGGCACATCGGCCGGACTTACGCATCGAAACGATAGCGCGTCGTCAGTCGTCGTCCTCGGCCCCCAGGTCTCTATGCCAAGTAAGTTCAAGCAAAACCCGAACACGCCCGTCGCTTCGGTTGATCCCGCGACGCTGATGCGGATCAAGAATCTACAACTGCGGGCCAAAGCCGTCGTCGAAGGGTTCTACAACGGGTTGCACCGGAGTCCTTTTCACGGATTCAGCGTCGAGTTCAGTGAATACCGACCCTACACGATCGGCGACGATCCGCGGGGACTGGACTGGAAACTGTTCGCGAGGACGGACCGTTACTACATTAAAAAATTTGAAGACGAAACCAATCGGCGATGCTATCTGGTCGTCGATCAAAGCCGCTCGATGGGTTACGGTTCGATCGAATACACCAAGATGGAATATGCCCGTACGGTGGCCGCGTCGTTGGCGTATTTCTTGACGCTGCAGCGTGACAGCGTCGGCCTGTTGACGTTTGATGATAAGGTCGGTGAATTCCTCAGCGCGCGTCATCGTCCCGGCCACCTGCATCAGTTGATGCAGTGCTTGTCCCGCGAAGTGACCGGAACGGCGACGGACATCGCCGCGCCGCTGGAACAGATGGCGACCCTGATCCGGCGACGCGGTTTGATCGTCTTGATTTCGGACCTGCTGGCTCCGCCGGAAACGATGCGGACGAACTTGGCCTACTTGCGGTCACGGGGACACGAGGTGATCGTGCTGCGGATTCTGGACCCCCGCGAACTGCGTTTCGATTTGGACAAGGCCGGGATGGTTCGGGATCCGGAAAGCGGCAGCGAATTGTTTTTGGATCCCGCCGAGGTCCGCCAACACTACCAAGAACAGTTCGACCGCCACGAGCGTGAGCTACGCGGCGTCTGCGATGCCTTGGGGGTCCCTCTGCACCAGATGTCGACGCAGACGCCTTTCGACGAGGCCATGTTCGGGGTCATCACGGACCAAAGTCGACGAAGTCACGGCCCGGCGCGAAGAAATTCGATCGGGGCGGCCGCCCGCGGGGTTGGATCTGGCGGAGGATTTTCGTCATGAGTCTGTTGGCTCCGCTTTATCTGCTGGCCGGTTCGGCGATCGGGCTGCCGATCCTGGTTCATCTGATCCGTCGACGCCCGAAGGCCGAGATGACGTTCAGTTCGTTGATGTTTTTGCGGGAATCACCGCCGCGGCTGACCAAACGCAGCCGGCTGGACGATTGGCCGTTGCTGCTGATGCGTGCTTTGGCGTTGATTCTGTTGGCGATCGCTTTCGCCCGGCCGTTCTTGCGGAGCGCCGAGACCCACAGTGCCGAATCGCTCGGCCGCAAGCTGGTTTTGATGATCGACACGAGCGCCAGCATGCGACGGCCCGGAATCGCCGAAGCCGCGTCAGATCGGGTCGCGGAATTCGTCGATGAATTGCAGCCCGGTGATGCCGTTTCGGTCGTCACGTTCGACGGAAAGCCGAAAGTGGCGCTGGCCTTTGACCAAGCCGCAACGATGGACCCGGCCGACCTGAAATCGACCATCCGGCAGATCGCCGCGGAAACCCAAGCGACCTGGGTCGGAACGGACTTGGCCGCCGCTTTGACCTTCGCCGCCGACGAAGCGGTCAACGAGTCCGGCGAAGCCGCCGGGGACGGCGATGCCGATGCCGATGCGGGGAACGAATCCGCCGACGAGGACGCCTCGGCCGCCCTGCCGGCGAACCTGGTTGTCGTCACGGACTTGCAATCCGGCAGCGGGCTGACGTCCTTGCAGTCCTTCGTGTGGCCGGAGAATGTTCACGTCGACTTGCGACCGGTCGTCCCCCGCTCACCCGGAAATGCCGCCGCGCGTCCGCTTCGGGCGGATCCGGCCGACGCGTCGGGATTGACCGGGCAGACCGACGCGGCGGGAAAAGTGGAGAAACGGCGGATCCGGGTCAGCAATTCACCGAACGCTTCCCGAGCCGATTTTCAGATCGCTTGGGGCGACGCCAACGCCTTTCCGCGAACCGAAACGAACACCAGCGTTCAGGTCCCGCCGGGACAGTCTCGGGTCATCACCTTGCCGGCTCCGCGGCCCGGCGACGCGACACTGATCCTGACTGGTGACGGGCAAGACTTTGACAACACGTATTACTTCGCCACGCCGACACAGCGTCAGCTGACGTTGCTGTACATCGGCCGGGAACGCTCCGAACCACGCGAAGATCCGGCCTTCTACCTTTCCCAAGTCCCGCTCGACGCCGCCGCTCGCCGAGTCACGCTAGAACAAATCGATGCCGACGATCCGGAGACGTGGCGGGTTTGGCGGCAACGTTTGACGCCGAAAATCGGCCGGCCGGCCTCGGGCGATGACGTTCCGGCCGACAACGTTGCGGCCGGCGATGTCCCTCTGGTCGTCCTCGGCGACGCCGTGTCATCCGATGTCGCCGGCACGTTGAAGGACTACATCGATGCGGGCGGACACGTGCTGGCCGTCGTCGGAAAATCGGATTCGCCGGAGGGTTGGGAAATGACGTTGTCGGAGATCACCGCAGTGGATTCCGTGACTTTGTCCGAAGCGAAGGTTCGTGACTACGCGATGCTGTCGCAGATCGATTTTTTGGATCCGTTGTTCGCGCCGATGGCGGATCCGAAATTCAATGATTTCTCGAAGCTGCGGTTTTGGTCCCACCGTGATTTGACGCTCGGCGATGACACGGAAGTGGAGGAAACGTTCGCCGTTCCCGCTCGGTTCGACGACGGAAAAGCTGCGATGTTGCGACGCGGCGTCGGACGTGGCAAAGTCACGATCCTGCTTTCCGGCTGGCAACCCGCCGAAAGCCAGTTGGCACTTTCCACCAAGTTCATTCCGCTGCTCTACGGCTGGTTCGATCCCGGTGACTCGGCCAAGTCGCGTGACGACGACTTCACCGTCGGCGACGTCGACGAAGCGACCGGCGTGACGTTTGATACGCCCGGTATCCAAACGATTCGCCGCGGCGACGTCGAGACACAGGTCGCCGTCAACTTGGCGATCGACGAATCGCGAACCGGCCCACTCGATTCGGCGGAATTGGAGACCTTGGGCGTGCGACTCGGTCGCGTCGAACAGGCCGCCGTCGCGGCGCGTCGCAATCGACAGTTGCGTGACATCGAATTGGAAAATCAACAAAGCATTTGGCGAATCCTGTTGTTGGCGGCCATCGGACTGTTGGCCACCGAAACGCTTTGGAGTTCGCGTCGAAAGTCCAGCCGTCAGGAGACGAATTGATGCAGTTACCCGCCCCCATCGTTCGCAAGAACGCCGGCGTCGATCAATTGGAAAGACGACTTCGTCAGGTCGGCCAGCGTTTCCGAGCGCGACGTCGCTGGCGGTCGATCGCCTTGATCGCTTTGGCGGCCGGCGGCGTGACGCTGTGGTCGATCGCCCAGATTCGTCGCGGTCAAACGGACTGGTTGACCGGCGCCACGCCACGAGAACTTGCGACCTGGATCGGTGGAGCGGCCTTGGCGATCTTGACCGGGGTTTGGTTGTGGTCGCTGCGGAGCTTTCGTGACCTGACGGACCTGGCCGCCCGCGTCGAATCCAAATTTCCGTCACTCGGTGAGCGTCTGTTGACGGCCGTTCGCGTCTCCGGTCCCCAGATGGCGTCCACCGGATCCCGCGGTGCCGGTGCGACCGCGACGCCGAAGCGACTGGGTTATCTGGAGGAAAAGGTCGTTCAGGAAGCCAATCATCACGGCAGCGCCCACCGTTGGCCCGGCATCGTGCCGACCGGAGATTTGTGGTCGGCTCGACTGGCCGGCTCGATCGCCACGGCGGCTCTGCTGTTCCTGTTGGCTCGCTTGACTTTCACCACCCCGCCGCCGTCGGAGTCTCCGGCGACCTTGTCGCTCGGCGCGCCCGTCGACGACTGGACGGTTCAACCGGGGGACACGGAAATCGAACGTGGAACCGCGTTGGTGGTGACGGCCAAGTTTTCCGGCAGTCCGGATCAAAGCACGCCCGACACGGCCACATTGATCTGCGAACTGCAAGACGGCACGACACGCGAATATCCGATGCGTCGAAACCTGAATGACAGCATTCTGGGAGCCCTGGTCACATCGATCGATCAACCGTTGACGTACCGTGTCGTGAAGACGGCCGCGGACCAGACCGCTGCGTCGGAAAGCCCTGTCTACAAGGTCGGCGTCTTTGACTTTCCCTCGTTGGTTCGCAGTGATGCCGATTTGAAGTTTCCGGAATACACCGAGCTGAAGCCGAAAACGATTCAAGACACGTTGCGGGTCGCCGCCGTCGAGGGTTCTCAACTGCGGTGGGATTTGATTTTGAACAAGCCCGTCGAATCGGCGATGTTGATCGATTCGGAAGACAACGCGATCACACTTTCACCGGTCGCGCCGGGGGCGACGACGATGCGTTTCGATTCGACGTTGCTCAAAAGCGAACGTTACAAGTTGCAATTGTTGGATTCGGACGGGCGAAAGAACAAACTGCCGCCGGAGCTGGTGGTTCGCGTGCTGCCCAATCAACCGCCGCAAATCAAGATCGAAAAGGCTCGCGATCTAGAAGTTTCGCCGTTGGAAGAAGTCCGCGTCGCGGCCAACATTCGCGACAACTTTCGCGTTTTGAAGGCCGGCATCACCTACCGCATCGGCGAAACGGAGACGGAGCTCGTCTTGGGCGAAGATTTCGGTCGCAATCAGCCCGAAATGATAGAAAAACTGATCGCCTTCGAGGACTTGGACGCCAAGCCCGATGACCTTCTGACTTATTATTTCTGGGCCGAGGATGTCGGTCCCGACGCGATGCCCCGGCGCAGCGAAAGTGATCTGTTTCTGGCCGAAGTGCGGCCCTTCGAAGAAATCTTTCGCGAAGGTCAGCCGCCACCGGGCGGCCAACCGGGGCCGCCCAGCCAAAACGGCCAGGAAGCCGAAGAACTCGCCGAACTGCAAAAGCAAATCATCAACGCGACCTGGGGGCTCGTGCGGAAACAATCACAGAAAAGCTCTGTCATCTCCGACGACCTTTCCGGTGCCCCCACCCTGGGCGACGACATCGACGTGATTGCCCAGTCGCAGACGGCGGCCATCGAACAGTTGACGGAACTGGCCGAAAAACTGCGAGACGAACGGTCCAAGCGTTACGCCGCCGAAGCGAGGGGCTCGATGTCCGAATCGGCCGATCGGTTGCAAGACGCTTCGGCCCTTGCGGTCATCGACGATTCCGAAACCTTGCAACGACTGCGTGATGCTTTGGTCAGCGAGCAGGCCGCCTATCAAAGATTGCTGAGCCTTCGAAGTCGAGAATTTCAAGTCGTGCGATCGCAGCAACAGCAGCAAGGCGGCGGCGGGGCGGGCAGCCAAAACCGTCAAAAACGCTTGGACCAACTGGAACTCGATAGCGAAGAAAACCGCTACGAAAGTCAACAGCAAGCCGCAGCGCCCCCGGAACCGACGCAGCAACGCGAGACGAGACAGGTCCTGAATCGATTGCGGGAACTGGCCACGCGACAACAAGACTTGAACAAGCAGTTGGCCCAGCTCCAGTCGGCTTTGCAGATCGCGGAAACCGAGGAAGAGAAAGAAGAACTGAAACGCCAGCTCAAAAGGCTGCGGGAACAGCAAGAAGAATTGCTACGGGAGACCGACGAATTGACGCAGCGGATGCAATCGCCCGAGAACCAGGAAAGCATGTCCCGGCAAGCCGAGCAACTGGAACAGACCCGGGAAAACGTTCGCAAGGCCGCCGAATCGCTGCAGCAAAACGATGCCGCGCAAGCCTTGTCGGCCGGCAAACGTGCCGAACGTGAGTTCGAACAAATGCGGGATGAGATCCGCAAGGACGCCGCGGGACAGTTCGACGAAACGATGCAGCAGATGCGCAAGCAGGCACAAGACCTGGAAAAACGACAACGTGAACTGACGGAGCAATCGCAACAACAAGCGGCGGCGGAAAGGCCCGGACTGCGAACCGAACCGCAGCAGGAACCGATCGAGGAAAAGATCCAGCAACAACGGGAGGACTTGACCGAATTGCTGGATGACATGGAACAAACCGTGCAAGAATCCGAACTGGCCGAACCCTTGCTCGCTCAAAAGCTGTATGACAGTTACCGCCGCACGAAACAGTCTCAGGTCGATCAGAAACTCAGCACCATCGGCGAACTGATGAAGCGTGGCTTTGACAAGGAAGCTCAACCGCTGAGCGATCAAGCCCTCGAAGCCATCGAGTCTCTGCGCGAGGACGTCGAACAGGCGGCCGAATCCGTCCTCGGTGATCCGACCGAGGGCTTGCGGCGAGCCGCCGAAAAATTGGACCAGCTGACCGAGCAACTGGACCAGGAAATCCGACAAGAAACCGGACAACCCGGCGAGGGTCAACAGCCCGCAGAAGACCAGCCACCCGCCGAAGGGCAGCAGCCCGGTGAAGACCAGCGACCCGCCGAGGGGCAACAACCCGGCGAGGGGCAACAGCCCGGCGAGGGGCAGCAGCCCGGCGAGGGGCAGCAGCCCGGCGAGGGGCAGCAGCCCGGCGACGGCCAGCAGCCCGGC
>CAYVRC010000104.1:0-20609 GCA_964453205.1 uncultured Pirellulaceae bacterium
CGGAGACGGTGTATCTTCCTGACGCGACGAAGTCGATCATCGCTTACAACGACAAGATGGACCGCGACAGCTTGAAAGCGGACACGATCGCCAGCGCCATCGAAATCAACCGGCCGGTGAACCTGAAGAAATGCCTGCGCGCCTTGGATGTCATGGACGGGGTCGTCCGTCAAGTGAGCGATCAAGAGATCTTGGACGCGAAGGCCCAAGTCGGCGCCGGAGGTTTCGGCTGCGAACCGGCATCGGCGGCCAGCGTCGCGGGTGCGAAATTGCTTCGCCGCGAAGGCGTCATCGCGCCGAGTGACCGCGTCGTCTGCATCCTAACCGGACACGAACTGAAAGACCCGACCGCGACGGTCGCCTACCACACGACCGACCAAGACATGTTCAACAAAGTCCTGGGCAGCCGCGGGGTGACGAAAGCCAGCCACGCGAACCGCGCGATCGCGGTGCCCAACGAACTGGATAAGATCATCGAAGCGATTCAGTTGTATTCCTGACGTCGACCCACGCCATGCCGGCTTTTTCGGCCGCGGTGAATCCCAAGTGGCTGTCCTCGAACACCAGGCAGCGTGTGGGATCGACGCCCAGTTTTTCGGCGGCTTTCAAAAACACGTCGGGTTCGGGTTTGTGAAGCGCCGTGTCCTCGGCCGTCACGACGACGCTGAACAGGTCCGTCACGCCGATCTGCCGGAGTTGGCGATCGATGATCGGCCGGATGCCGCCGCTGGCGACCGCCATGGGCAGCTTGCCGAGATGCCGCCGGGCGATCTGAACGACGTCGGCCTTCATCTCCAGCCGATCCATCAGTGTGACGAAAGTGGCTTCCTTTTTTTCCGCCGCCCGGTCGGCGTCGACGTCGACGCTTTGTTCGCGCGACAAGACGTCGATGATCTTCTCGCTGGGCATGCCGCCCATCGTGTAAAAACGGGCTTCGGTAAACTCGATGCCGTAGCCGTCGAGCGTTTCTTTCCAAGCGATGTAATGCAACGGCATCGAATCGGTCAGGGTCCCGTCGCAGTCAAAGATCAGCGCGTCGAATTCGTTGGTGTAGTCAGTCATGACGGGGCCGGGGGTTTTCATCTCGTGGCGTCGTTGGGTACCGGTGTTTCGTTCTATAATCTCACGACTTTTCGGTCGCGTGCGACCGCGATTGTGTTCCTTCCTTGACGCTCCATCTCCAACCTTTGACTGTACCCATGTTGCCCGGAATCAAACTTTTCGATCTGACCGACCGCGTGGCCCTCGTGACCGGAGGCAGCAAGGGATTGGGAAAAGCCATGGCGGCGGGACTGGCATCGGCCGGCTGTCACGTGGCCCTGGTCAGCCGACACCTGGACGAAGCGGAAGCCGCCGCCGAGGAAATCGGCAACGACCACGGCGTTCAAACCTTGGCGATCGAAGCCGATGTGTGCAAGGAGGGCGACGTCGATGAATGCGTCGCCGGAGTGCTCGACGGACTCGGCAAGATCGACATCTTGATCAACAACGCCGGGATCAACATTCGCGGCCCGATCGAAGAATTGACTTTGGACGACTTTCGCAAGGTCCAACAGGTCAACGTCGACGGCTTGTGGCTGATGTGCAAAGCCGTCACCCCGCACATGAAGATGCGTGGCAGCGGACGGATCGTGAACTTGGCCAGCACCCTGGGCATGGTCGGACTTGCCGACCGCACGCCTTACGCGACCAGCAAGGGCGCGGTCGTCCAGATGACGCGGGCATTGGCCTTGGAACTGGCCGAGCACAAGATCACCGTCAACGCGATCTGCCCGGGACCGTTCTTGACACCCATGAACGAACCGATAGCCGACACCGAAGAAGCCAAGAAGTTCATCGTCGGCGCGGTCGCGCTGAACCGATGGGGACAAATGCAAGAGATTCAAGGCGCGGCCATCTACCTGTCCAGTGACGCGGCCAGCTACACCACCGGCAGCCTGCTGGTCGTCGACGGCGGTTGGACCGCACGCTGAACAGCGAACCGGGAAAAACAGAAGCGAGAAATCAAAACCGACCAACCGCCATTCGACCGGAGCGATTCGACATGAAGACGACTAAAACCGATACGTTCATGCACCCGTTCGCTGTTGCCAAAGCTCGAATCGGGTTGGCCTGGTCCTGGTGCATCGTGCTGACCGTCTCGTCGGTGACCGCGCAAGCACCTTGGCCGCGACACACGATCGACGATTCTTCTCGCGGCGCCGACGGAGTCCGGTTGGCCGACGTCGACGGCAACGGCCTGCCAGACGTCATCACCGGTTGGGAAGAAGGCGGCGTCGTTCGAGTCTGCTTTCATCCCGGCGCTGACCAAGTGCGTCAACGCTGGCCGGCCGTCACGGTGGGACGAGCCCCGTCCCCCGAAGACGCATTTGCGGTCGATCTGGACCGAGACGGATCGCCGGATGTCGTCAGTTGCCACGAAGGCAAGGAGCAAGCGATCTGGTTTCACTGGAATCCCGGGCCGGCGGACCCTGCGGGCGTCACGACAGCCGCCACCGGCACGGCCGGTTGGCTGAGCCGAAAAGTTCCGTCGACCGTCGGCGAAACCCAATGGATGTACGGATTGGCGATGCAAGTCGACGGTCAACACGGCGTCGATTTGGTGATCGGTTCCAAGGGGACCGCAGGCGGACGCGTCGCTTGGCTGGAATGCCCCGCCGACCCCCGAGACGTTTCGGCTTGGAAATTGCACGACATCGAAAAGGCGACCTGGATCATGTCCCTGGAAGCGGCGGACATGAACGGCGACGGCCGAGAGGATCTTTTCGTGACGGACCGCAAAGGCGACCGGCGCGGCGCTTATTGGTTACAGAAAAAAAGCGACGGCGGTGAAACTTGGCGGCGACACGACATCGCCTTGGCCGATCAAGAAGTCATGTTTGCCGCCGTCTTGCCGGAATCCGCCGGGACACCGAGTCGGCCGAACGATCGATCGGCGATTCCCGGACTTTGGATCGCGACCAGAAACAATCAATTCTTTCACCTCCGATTTCGAAACGACCGCTGGGTGCCACAAGTGTTCACCAATCCTTTCCTGGCGAAGTCCGGAAAGGCCGTCGCCGTCGCCCCGCAACCCGGCGGCGGCGTCCTGCTGGCCCACACCAGCAACAGTGCCTACAGCGGCGTCCGCCACCGACAACCCGCCGTGGCCGTCACAACACTCACGAGGGACGACGAAACCTGGAAACTTGGATCTTGGATCGATGTCAGCGGTTTAGAAGGGACTAAGTTTGATCGGGCCGAGTGGATCGACTTGGATCACGACGGCGATCTGGATTTATTAACCTGCGAAGAAACGGATAACCTGGGCGTATTCTGGTACGAACAGCCTTGAGACAACATGAAACGTGTATTGGTCACCGGGGCGAGCGGATTCATCGGGCATCATCTGGTAAATCGCTTGATCCGACACGGAGTGCAAACGCGTTGCTTGGTGCGACCGACGTCGTGGACCGAAAACATTCATCCCGACGCCGAACTTTGCATCGGACGGATCGGTGATCCGGAGTCGTTGGTCGCGGCGACCCAAGGCGTCGACACGGTGATTCACTTGGCGGGATTGACGAAGTCGAACCGCCGCGAAGACCTTTGGCGTGTCAATGAGATCGGCACCCGCAACATGGCGCGCGCTTGCGCCGATCAGGCTTCGCCGCCGACCTTGATCGTCGTTTCGTCTTTGGCCGCCGCCGGACCGGTCGTTCGGGAACATCGCCTTCGACCGCGCAAGGAATCGGACGCCCCGGCGCCGGTGAGCGACTACGGACGCAGCAAACTGGACGGGGAAGCCGCGGCACGCGAATTCGTCGACTCGGTCCCGATCAGCATCCTGCGACCGCCGATGGTGTTGGGCCCGCTGGACCGCGACGGATTGGAAATGTTCAAGGTGATTTCCAGGCTAAGAATTCACGCGGTCCCGGGCTTCGGCCCTTCCCTGTTTTCGGTCATCGACGCTCGTGACCTGGCGACGGCCTTGCTGTCGGTCGCCGAGGTCGGCCGTCGATGCAAGAGCACCGCGTTGGATGACGAAACCGGTGTCTATTTTGCCGCCGACCCGAATCCGTTGACCTTCGCACAACTCGGGCGGACGGTCGGCAACGCCGTCGGGCGACCTCGTGCCTGGTGCATTCCGGTGGCCAAACCGTTGGTCCGCTTGAGTGCAGGTGTCAACGAAGTCGTGGGCCGAATCAAGCACAAGCCTCACATCTTCAACTGGGACAAAGCCCGCGAAGCGATCGCCGCAGGCTGGGCGTGCGACTCGTTCAAGATAAAAGCCGAATGCGGGTTCGAAGTTCGCACCGATCTGCAAACCCGCATCAACGAAACGGCTGCTTGGTATCGCGAAGCCGGCTGGTTGTAGCAAAACGCCGCTTCGCCAAAGACGACTTCGCGTTTATCCGTCGACAACGGGGGGGCGTTTCGCCGACAACACCCTTTGGTGGCCGGCCAAGTCTTTGATCAGCCGCGCGTCTTGGTAGCCCGCGTGAACGATCGTCTCCAGGCAAGCCTGAGCGATCATCGGACTCAGTTCGAGGATCAAGCGACCTGCCGGTTCCAAACGTGACACGGATTGCCGAATCAATCGATCGATGATTTCTGTTCCCGTCGGTCCGCCGACCAGCGCCTCGGTCGGTTCGTGGTCCCGAACCGTCTCCGGCAATTCGTCGAACTCGTCTTGACTGACGTAGGGCGGATTACTGCAGACCAGATCGAACAGCCGCGGATCCTCGATCGCATCCAACAAATCGCCCTGGTGAAAGGTGATCCGTTCGTCGACTTCGTGTTCGGCAGCGTTCCAGCGGGCAATCGCCAGCGCCGGTTCGCTTTGATCGATCGCGGTGATGATCGCGCGGGGCAAGTGCTTGGCCAGCGTGATCGCGATCGCGCCGCTTCCGGTCCCCACGTCCGCGATCCGGATCGCACGGTCACCCCAGCGAGACGCCTTGCAAACGTCCAAGGCTTCGACGACCAGATATTCGGTTTCGGGACGCGGGATCAAGACGTTCTCGTCGACGCGGAACTTCAACGAGTAAAACTCTTTGAATCCGACCAACTGAGCCACCGGAACGCCATCGCCACGGCGACGAACCATCTCTCGGAACGCCACGCGTTGTTCATCGTCGGGGACTTCTGCGAAGGACGTGTACAGCTCCATGCGGCTGCAGTTTCTCGCGTGAGCCAACAAGATCTCGGCGTCCAGGCGAGCCGAGTCGCTGCCCTTCTTTTTGAAATAGTTTGTCGTCCAATCGAGCAAGCGAAGCACCGTCCACGGTTCGTCGGACATGAGAAAAAAAGCGGTTTCAAAAGGAGGAAAAGCCAGACGTTCGCCCGTCCACGAATCGATCGACACCCGCACGGCTCCGGACGGTCAAAACGTAACGATTCGCCTTCCCCTGCACCAGGGATCTGCCCCCGCGGGACCGGATCGGTCACGTGTCGGAATCCGACGCGCGGCTTCGGGGGGGCTCGCGGCGTGTCCAGCGGTGACGGTCTGACGTCGGAAGTGCCGCCGGTGGACGAGTCGGGAATTCGATAGACTCGAAGTTTTCGTTTTTCGACGTCCTCGCCGGGGAAGTACACAGCGCCGTGAATCCGCGTCTTTTTTATTGGTCCCTGACATCCGCGTTGGCCGGGTTTCTGTTCGGTTTCGACACCGTCGTGATTTCGGGCGCCGAAAAGCCGATCCAAACGGTGTGGGAACTGGGCGATTTGCAACACGGCATGGCGATGAGCGCGGCGTTGTGGGGCACCGTGGCCGGATCGTTGGTGGGCGGCCTGCCGACGGATCGTTTCGGGCGTACCCCGACGTTGCTATGGATCGGGGTGCTTTACCTGTCGTCGGCGATTTGGTCGGCGCTGGCCGGCGATGTTTACTCGTTTGCCCTGGCGCGATGGATCGGAGGGGTGGGTGTCGGAATTTCGACCGTCGCCGCTCCGCTTTACATCGCCGAGATTTCTCCGCCACAATTCCGAGGTCGCTTGGCGGGAATGTTTCAGTTCAACATCGTGTTCGGGATTTTGGTCGCGTTCTTGTCCAACTATTTGATCGGCCGATTCGGCGGCGACGAAGCTTGGCGATGGATGTTGGGGGTCGAAGCCGTGCCGGCGCTGATCTACACGTTCTTGTGCATCGGTTTGCCCCGCAGCCCGCGTTGGCTGATCACGCAACGCGGCGATCGTGAAGCGGGCATCGCCATCCTCAAGCGACTACGTCCGAAGGCCGATGAAGAGGAGATTTTGCGGACAGCCGACGAAATCGAGAAGTCGACGCGACAATCGGGTGACAGCAGCAAGCGAGAACCGTTTTGGTCGAGGCGACTCAAGCGACCGATCATGATCGCTTTTTTCGTCGCGTTTTTTAATCAGCTTTCCGGAATCAACGCGATCCTGTATTTCTCGCCACGGATCTTCGAACTGACCGGCCTGGGGCAGCAGGCCTCCTTGTTGAACTCCGTCGGCATCGGCGTGACGAACTTGATTTTCACGTTTCTCGGCCTGTACTTGATCGACCACGTCGGTCGCCGAACTTTGCTAACGGTCGGATCGTTGGGATACATCGCGTCGCTGGGGCTGTGTTCGCTCGCTTTCTTTACGGAGAGCTATGCGATCGTTCCGGCTTGCATTTTTGCCTTCATCGCGTCGCATGCGGTCGGTCAGGGCGCGGTGATTTGGGTGCTGATCGGTGAAGTCTTTCCCAACCGACACCGGGCCGCCGGACAATCGCTGGGCAGTTTTACGCATTGGTTCTTCGCGGCGATGCTGACGATGTTTTTTCCCAAAATGGTCGGCGTGTTTCCGCCAGGTTTCGTGTTTTTGTTTTTCTGTTGGATGATGGTCTTGCAACTGGTCTGGGTCCGGCTGGTGGTCGTGGAAACCAAAGGCATCCCGCTGGAACAGATTCAGCAAGAACTGGGAATCCAGGACTAGGGCTCGAATCCGCCGGGCGTTCGCCCCCGTCCGGCTTGCCGATCTTGCACGTTCTTGGGCGGCAGCACCCGCTCGATGGCCGCCGCGACGCGATGGTCGGGCAAGTCGCAGTCGGCGGCCAGCCGATGAATCACGTCGGCCGGATCACGACGAAGCTGATCGAAGTCGACGATCGTGTGGGGAAAGTTCTGCAGCGATTCGTCGCGACGTCGGATCAGGTCGGCGACGGCTTCCCGCTGATCGCTTCGCGGCCACCAGGCGGGTCCGCCCGACTTTTCGGGACGGCCCCACGATTCGTGAACGGCTTCGACCGGGCGATGAACGGAAACGAAACGGACGCCCCGGACGTCCGAACCGGTGGCACCCGGCGGCGCCCAAGCCTCGGCAATTTCGTCGACCAAACCACACAGCACGGGATGCTTGCCACCGACGGCGACGCGACGGACGCCGCCGGGCATGCGAACCGTGTCGGCGGTTTGCCGAAGCCCGCGGATCCGCTCCGCCAACAACTCGACTCGCCGGCGACGCGTGCCGCGCGGCCCCCAATCCTGCTGATTTTCGCCGAAGCATTGCAACGACCGGCGACGCAGTTCCAGGTCCTCATAAGTCGGGTAGCCCGTGTGGCCGACAAAGAATGGCCCACCGACGTCGACGCCCAAGGCTTGCAGAATTCCGGTCACCAACGAGGTACCGCCCCGCCAGGGTCCCAGCACGGCGATGGCGGGTAGTCGCAAGTTCGGCCCTTTCTCGTCGGACATGCCGGGCGATCGGGTTGGTGTCGAATTCATCGCGTCAGCTGGCCCATCGGGTCAGTTGGCCCATCGGGTCAGTTGGCCGAATCGATCGCGGGGTTGGCCGATCGATGCCCCCGTCCGCCGGGACACCTTAGCGAAACATCGGCAGGGGCGGCAGCGTCGCGACGCCGGTGCCTCCGGCCGCCGGCGGCAAGGCTTGCCCGTAGCCGGTTTGCGGACGCAATTCGGTCGCCTGATGTCCGCCCTGGGCGTAGGAACGCGATGGCGATCCGAAGCCGCCGACGGTGGTGCTTGCGATCCGGGGCGCAGTGGTCGTCCGGTTGGCGACCGCGGTGCCCCCGGAACTGAACGGGACGATGCGTTCACCGGAACCGAGCGGCCGAAGTCGTTCGGCCAGTTCGGCTTGGCCGGGTGCGACCGCCGGGGCGGCACCGACGTAGCCCAAGGGCTCCAGTTCGACACGTTCTTCCCGGACGATTTTGTTGACCGTTTCGGGGACCTGACGCGTGGTGGTCTCGGCAACGTACTCCGTTCGTGTCGACGTTTGATTGACGACGTCGGTCTGGGCTTGCCAGTGCGTCTGAGGGACGAAACGATAAGCGACCGAGGGACGCGTGAACGGGTTCCAACGGTTGGCGATGTAAGGTTCCAGAATCGTTCGCGTGGTCGGATAGTACGTGGTGCGAGTCGTCGGCCTCGTTTCGGTGACCGTCCGCGGCGTGTAGGTGGTCTCCTGTCTTTGGACCATTCGAGTTTCTTGAACCGGCTTTTGGATCGTTTTGTGAACCGGGGCGTAGGCGATGCCGGTTTCCGGATCGACCGAGTAGCCGTTGCCGGTCACCGGTGCTTGGGAAAATGACGGGTTTCCGCCCAACATCGCCAAGGCAACGCCCAGACAACTTGTAACAAAAAAACGTGCTTGACCGGCTGAAGGTCGTCTCGTCGACGACACCAACAACGCTAGAATCCGAGACCGCATGGCAAGCCCTCGCCGAAGTCGGATGATTGATAAGAAAAGATTGAGGTTGCGACTGCCTGCGACCCCACGGCGATCCTTCGCCGATTCGCTCCATTCGCTGAAAGGTTGAATCGGCCATGCCGACGCCATCGTCTGAACGAAAACCGTTGATTGACCCAGATTTGCTCGCGATGCTGCGTTGCCCCGTCGATGGTAACCAGTTGGAACTGGCCCCCCCCGAAGTCGTCGAACGGATCAACCGCGCGATCGCCGCGGGCACCCAGCGGGACGTCGCCGACCAAAAGGTCGACCGACCGATCGAAGGGGGACTCAGACCGACCGGCGGATCCATCGTCTATCCGATTCGCGGCGGAATCCCGACGCTCGTCGCCGACGAGGCCTTGGCCGTTTAGTGCCTGGGACGTCGACCGTGACGACTCATTCCCAATCGGGGCCTTCTTCCGCCCTGGGATCGCTGCACCAAGACGACAACGCAGCGATCACCTGGTCACGTCCCGCGGCGCTGACCCACAGCGAATCGTCCACGTCCAAGCGGACTTCGTAGTCCCCCTCGCGTGTGCACTCCTCATCGCCGCAAAAGTGCGGCACTTCGCTGATCCAGACGATGCGGTACAACGGTACGTGTTTGTCGTCGATAATGATCAGCGGCGATTGGGGCATGTCGAATAGCCTCACAAATTGGGAAAACGGGAACACGCGTCGATCGCAACGCGTGATTCTTCAGTTTACAAGCATCGACCAAGTCACAGAACGACCTTTCGCAAAAAAGCGGTCCGGGTCGGCAGAGGCCGTCTCCCGTGGCTCAATACCGGGGGACTTCCGGATCGACGGTTCGGCTCCACTGCTCGATGCCCCCGGTCATGTTCTGGACGGCCTTGAATCCGCGGCCGCGCAAGGCTTCGGTGACCTGTCGACTGCGGCCGCCGTGGTGACAGTGGACGACGATTCGGTTCGATTCTTTTCCTTCCAACTCGTCCAAACGATCACCCAGCTCGCTCATCGGAATCAGCGTCGATCCGTCGATCCGGGCGGTTTCGTACTCATCCGGCTCCCGAACGTCCAACAACAAGAACGGGTCTCCGGACTGCCGCATCGCCCGGACCTCGTCCACAGAGATTTCGATCGGCAAATCATCAGAGGTCGTCATGAGCATTCTCGGCGAGTCAAAAGGCGGCTATTCGGCATCCAAGTTGTATCGAACGACCAGGGCCGGTCCAGGCCACAAGACTTCCAACATGTGATGCTCCGTGTCGCTATGGATCGTGAACGTGTTTTCGCCGGCCTGAATCGCGGACACCGGGATCTCGATCAAGTCATAGTCGTAATGGTGGTTCTTTCCGCCGGGCGGGAACTCGTGGTCGTTCAAACGGATCGGGCTGTGGTCGTGGCTCGAACCGTTCCAAGTCCGCAAATGCACCGCCGCTTCGGCGGCTTCGCGAAGCGACGGTTCGGCGGCAACATCGAAAAAACAAGACTGTCTTTGTCCGACGCGAACGGCAAAGGTTTGCGGGACGTCCCGTGGTCGATACAGCTTGACCGACACCCGCCGACGACGGAGCGTCAGGTTCTCGGCCGGCTGCGTCACGGTCCAGTAACCGTCGGCATCCTGCACCCGTGCGATCAACTTCACCGCACCGGGTGGTTGATCGGGAACCCAATGCGTGTCCCAAGTCAGTCGATAAGGTCGGTTCCAAAGCGTGCCCACATGATCACGAACGTCGTTGGGCTGGCCGCGTTGCCATTGAAACCGGCTTTCGTGCCAACCACCAAAATCACCGTCGCCGTCTTCGTCGTAACCGTCGTGATGCGCGACGACTTCCACGCGAACGATGCCTTGGCGTGAATCGGCGGCCACTTCAACGACGGGCTCGTCCGGCAGCACGTCGCCGGACCTTGGCGCCACCAGTTCCGCGTCGATCGCGATCCGCTCGCCGACCACCTCGGGGTCGTAATAGACTCTCAAGATCATCGAATACAGCCCCCATTGTCCCCACCCGAAACCGCCGTGCTCGTCGCAGTCGGCCTGGAACGAGTTGTCGCCTTGGATCAAATGATCCAGCGGGACTTCGACGACCGGATTGTCTTGAGACATCAAATTCTCTGGCCGGATGTCTTTCGGGGTTCCCACGATTTCGGGGATCGTGATCCACTCGTTTTCGTTGAAGCGAACCCGTTTGTTGATCGTGCCGCGGTGCCCACCCCAACGATCCAAGACCATTTCCGCGGCGATCGCACCCTTCAATTGCACACCGGAAATCGGCAACACGGGGTTCGGCAGGAACTTCGACGCGCGTTCGCCCCATTTTTCCACCGCCCGGTCATCGGTCACCCGCCAATCGTCGTCGCGATTGTGCCGCGTGTACTCGCGATAAACGACACCGGGCCGGAACGCGTGGACCGCGGGCCGCGTCTGGTCGCCGATCGCTTGATCTTGTCCGGTCACCGTGCCGTGGTTTCCCAGCGAGAACACGATGCACATCAAACCCAGCGTCACACGGGACGAACCGTTCATCATCGATTCCCTGGAAAACGATTTCGGCGGTGAAGAAACCTTCTTCCCCATCGCCCGGCCGATTAGAAAAAACTCAGTGGGAAAGCGAAAGCATGATTCGTGATTCGAACGCCAACTGATCCGGATGCGGCGAGACGACGAAGCCGGAGAAGACTTGATCGACGATCTGATTGAGTGTCAGCGTTCCCGAGCGCGAAAGCGAGGAGTAGTCTTGGTGCATGACCCTGACGGAATCGTCCTCGCGGCTTCCCAGAATCGCGCCGATCGCCTCGGCTTCGGCGCGGGCTTGCCGAATCGCCCGGGTCACCGCTTGCTGCTGTTGGGCATCACTCGGACGGCAGGCGAAGATGACGGCGGGTTCTTCGATCCCGACCGCTCCTCGGGAAACGTAGGTGGGTCGCGATTGATCGTTCTCGGTGTTGTCGTCCGGCGGCAACACGTTGACAAAGTGTTGCAGTTTTTCCTGCGCCGATTCCAGCAACGATTCCGGATCGGCGTTCTGTTCCAGTTCGAACAGTGCCACGACCACGCAACTCGCCTGGATCATCAGAGCCGAATCCGGCAAAGGACGACCGCGAACGAAGATCGCCGTCGACGCACCCGGCTTGCCGATGGCAAACAACGCCGCGTGAACGTCCTGTTCGCGACAGCCCAGATCCAAGGCGGTTTGCTGGATCAACTGTCGCCGCTGACGCAATCCGTCGATGGCAACCTTGGCGTCTTCATCGCTGGACTTCAGGGGGATCGAGACGATCAGATGCGTCGGCTGAAGCGGCACACGGCCGACCCTGGTGACCGTGAAATAAGGCGTCGCCGAAGATTCGGATTTGGACGTTTTTTGATCCGTCGAATCCTTTTCCTCGGCTGCCGCGGAACCTTGAGCCTCTACAGCATTGATCCTGGGGGCGATCCCCGTCAGCCCGCCGAGGGCGAACAATAAAAACGCCGTCGTGCCTGTGCGAAAAACAATCATCGATCCGAGCCTTCGAAATGAGCGTGGTGACCGATCGTCAGTCGCCGGCGGGGCGTTGACCAGCCAACCGTCAATGATAACTCAGCGGAACACCGGCGGGACGCCATCGGACGCGACGACCACGAATCCGACCGTGCGTGTCAAAGTCTCGGGCCGACATTTTCGGCATCGATGGCCGAACCGGTGGGTTGCGACGCGATGACGTTCGAATGATTGTCGGTATTCGGTATACTGAACGGGGTCAGCGTTCCCCGCCTTCGATCGTCCCACCACAACCGCTTTTCACCATGTCTCACCGCGTATTCGGCTCGCTCCTGCTTCTTTGTTTGTCGACGTACGGTTGGGCGTCGGAGGGATCATCGGTGGTCGATTTCTCCAGAGACATCCGTCCGATCCTGTCGGATCACTGTTTCGCGTGCCATGGCCCTGACGAGGCCGATCGCCAAGCCGACGTGCGTTTGGACACCGCCGAAGGCCTTTCGGACGTGGTGACCGCCGGTGACGTGAAGGCCAGCGAGATGATCACGCGGATCTTGGAATCCGACGCCGATCTGCGGATGCCGCCACCGACGTTTCACAAACCGCTGTCACAGGACCAAAAAGACAAATTGATCGGCTGGGTACAAAGCGGGGCGGTTTATCAGCAGCACTGGGCGTTCCAACCCATCTCCGATGGCACCCCGCCGAGTGACGAAACGTCGCCGTCGACCGAGACGACGCGATCCTCCGGTGCAAGCCGGCGCGACGAAGGCTCGACGGTCCTCGATTCCTTTTTGAACGCCCGCTTGCGACAGACGGATCTGGCCGTCAACGACGAAGCATCCCGGGCGACGTTGCTGCGCCGCGTCGCGTTGGACTTGACCGGATTGCCGCCGACGCCGGACGTGACCGAAGCCTTTTTCAACGACACGTCGCCGGACGCCTACGAGACCCTGGTCGACCGTTTGTTGGATTCGCCGACCTACGGAGAACACATGGGGCGATACTGGCTGGACTTGGTGCGTTTCGCCGACACGCACGGCTTGCACTTGGACAACTATCGCGAGATGTGGCCGTATCGTGATTGGGTCATCGAGGCCTTCAATGCCAACAAGCCTTTCGACGTGTTCGTCACCGAACAACTCGCCGGCGACTTGATGCCCGATGCCACGCGTGATCAAAAAATCGCCAGCGGGTTCAATCGCTTGAACGTCACGACCAGTGAGGGCGGATCGATTTATGACGAAGTCTTCGCCCGCAACGTGATCGATCGCACCGACGCCTTCGGCACGATCTTTTTGGGATTAACGACCGGCTGCGCGGTTTGTCACGATCACAAGTTCGATCCGATCTCCAGCAAGGACTACTATTCGCTGTCGGCTTATTTCAACAGTTTGGACGGTTCGGCGCTCGACAAAAACGCGAAGGACCCGGCTCCGGTCATCGTCGTCACGACGCCGGAGCAAGACCGACAACTCGCCGACATCGACGCGACCCTGAACCGGCTTCGCCGCCAAAAAATCGGCGAGATCCCCACGGTCGATCAAGCCCAAGCGGAATGGGAACGCGGCATCATCGACGGCGCGCCGGCGATCACCAAAGTCCTGGCGATCCGCTCGGCGAAATCACGGGCGGGCAAAACGCTGGAACGTCGCCCCGACGGTGTGACCGCACTGGTGGGCGAAGCGGCCGCGACGGATGTGATCACGTTGATCGCCGAATTGCCGCCCGGGCCGGCTTGGCAAACCCTGCGACTGGAAGCGATCGCCGACGAAACGACGGGCCGCGTCGGCGTTTCGCAAAACGGCAACGCGGTGCTTTCGGAGATCACGGTGGACACGGCCGAACGGTCCGGCGGATCGCCGGATTGGATCCCCGTCGACATCCGCTACGGATCGGCGAGTTATGAACAGGCCGGCGGTGACTTTTCGATCGACTTTGCCTTCGACGGCAAAGACGACGATGCGTCGGCGGGCTGGGCGATCGGCGGACACGAAAAGAAGGGCGACCGATCCGCCTGGTTCCAGATCTCGCCGATCGAATCGACGGGGGATCGGCCGACAGAAATTCGTGTCCAGTTAAAATTCCTATCGAAGTTCGCGGCACATCAGTTCGGCCGCGTGCGATTGTCGGTTTCCAGCGGCGTGCCCGAAATTCCGGTCGCCCAGCGTGTCCGGCTCGGCGACGTCCACAGCGTCGGCCCTTTCCCGGTGGAACATCCCGGACCCGGGTACAGTCGCTCCTTCGCGTCGCGTGGCAAACCCTTCGATGCCGATCAGGACTTTCGGTATCAAGATCGGAGCTATCGCTGGCAGCTTCGTAGCGACGTCCGACAAGTCGAAACCAACACCATCGATGGCATCAAGGGACGCACGTCGGTGACGCTGCTGCATCAATCGATCAAAGCCCCATCGGATCAAGAAATCACGATGTTGATCGACAGTGACGACGGCCACGTCGTGTACCTGAACGGCAAACAAGTCGGCCAAGACAAGGGGACGGCCGAGCTTCAACCCTTGCGTCATGCTTACAAGTTGCCGCTGAAGAAGGGCAACAACCGGCTGTACCTCCAACTGGTCGGCGACCGCGATCCGCAACGCTTGACCTTCGCCTATCAATCGCCGCTGATCGCGACGCCGGATCATTTGGCGAACCTGTTGACGCGGCCCGTCGATCGGCGAACCGATGCGGAGCGGATTTCCATTCGCAACTATTTCCGTAGGGTCCACTGCGTGCATCCGGATTGGCTGGTCTTGGTCATGCAGGAGAAAGCCATGGTCAAAGCCAAGGAAGATCTGCGGGCGAGTTTTGCGACCACGTTGGTTTGGAAGGAAACCGAACAGCCACGGCAGGCGCACGTGTTGTTACGCGGCCAATACGACGCCCCCGGTGATCCGGTCGACCGAGGCACGCCGGCTTGGCTGCCGCCGTTTCCCGAGGACGCTTCGCAAGACCGCTTGGGATTGGCCCGATGGCTGACGGCACCCGACCATCCGCTGACGTCGCGGGTCGCGGTGAACCGCTTTTGGCAACAGTTGTTCGGTACCGGTTTGGTCAAAACCAGCGAAGATTTCGGCAGCCAAGGCACACCGCCCAGCCATCCGGAATTGCTCGATTGGCTGGCACGGGATTTCGTGCAATCGGGATGGAACGTCAAGCGTCTGATGAAACAGCTCGTCCTGACCGACGCGTACCGGCGATCGGCGAGCGCGACACCGCATCAGATTCGTATCGATCCCGAAAATCGCTTGCTCGCACGCGGCCCGCGATTCCGTTTGGACGCGGAAGTCCTGCGGGATCAGGCGTTGGCGTTGTCCGGTTTGCTGGCCGATTTCCCCGGCGGTCCGAGCGTCAAGCCGCCCCAGCCGAGCGGCCTTTGGTACGCCGTCGGCTACACCCGCAGCAACACGGCCAACTTTACGGTCGACGAAGGTGCCGACGTTTATCGCCGCAGCGTCTACACGTTCTGGAAACGGACCAGCCCGCCGCCGCAAATGTCCACCTTCGACGCGCCCAGCCGGGAAGACTGCACGGCTCGCCGCGAGCGCACCAATACTCCGCTGCAAGCGTTGGTGATGATGAACGAGCCGCAATACGTCGAAGCGGCGAAAACGTTGGCCCGGCGGATCGTCCGGCAGACCGAAGCGACCACCGACGAAGAACGCATCGCCTGGCTGATCCGGCACGTGACCATGCGTCAGCCCGAGGAGACCGAAATCGTGGAGCTGAAAGGTTTGCTCGGTGACTTGCGAAACTTCTACACCCAGACGCCGAGTCAAGCCGCCGAGTTGGCCGGCGAATCGTCGCCCGAACAGGCCGCTTGGACCGTCGTCTGCAGCACCGCGTTGAATCTGGACGAAGTCGTGTGCAAGTAAACGGAAAAAAGAGTTTGTGCGGCCCTTCAACGGTTTTCCGCGGGGCTTCGCTATTTTCGGTTGTCCTGACGCCGACCTGCGGTACATTCGGATGTCATGAGCACGACCACGCGAGACACGCCGATCATCCGTCAGCTCCCCGCCAATCTGGTCAACCAGATCGCCGCCGGCGAGGTCATCGAACGGCCCGCGTCGGTGGTCAAGGAATTGCTAGAAAATAGCGTCGACGCCGGATCGCGACGTATCGAATTGACGATCGCCGGGGGCGGCAGCGAACTGATCCGGATCAGCGACGACGGCTGTGGCATGTCCGCCGACCAACTTCCCCTGGCCGTCACCAGCCACGCGACCAGCAAACTTCCCGACGACGAATCGCTGTTCCACGTCGGCACGTTGGGATTTCGCGGGGAAGCCCTGGCGTCGATCGGCAGCGTTTCGCAGATGACGATCCGCAGCCGGACCGAAACCGATGCGTCGGGCAGCGAACTGAACGTCCGTGGCGGCGTGATCGAGGGGCCGGCCCCTTGCGGCTGCCCGGTGGGAACGGTGATCGAAGTCAAAAACTTGTTTTTCAACACGCCGGTTCGGCACAAGTTCTTGAAGACTTCGCAGACCGAACGCGGGCACATCACCGAATCCTTCACGCGACTGGCACTGGCCAACCCGGGCATTCACTTCGTCTTTCGACAGGGCGAAAAACTGATCCACGATCTGCCGCCGACGGTGCGATGGTCCGATCGCATCGCGGCATTCTTCGGTGCCGAGATCGCCGATTCTTTGATCGCGATTCACAGCGACGATGCATCCGTCGCCATCGACGGGTTCGTCTGCGATCCGTCGATCAGCCGCGGCAACAATCGGATGCAGTATCTGTTTTTGAACGGCCGCCACATTCGCGATCGGGCGCTGCAACACGCACTCGGCGAAGCGTATCGCGGAATGCTGATGGTCGGCCGCCAACCGATCTGTTTTTTGAAGCTGACCATGCCCAGCGACATGATCGATGTCAACGTGCATCCGTCGAAGCTGGAAGTCCGCTTCACCGATGGCGGACGCGTTTACAGCCGCTTGTTGCAAACGCTGCGGCATCATTTCCTGACGACGAATCTGACGCAGCGTGTCGGACCTCCCGCACCCCCGTCCCATGCCGACGACTTGCGTCCGTCCTCGGAAAGCGTATTGGGCATGTCCGTCAAAGCCGTCGACGAGCAACGACAAGCCGTCATCAATTGGGCGCAAACCGGAGATGAAAACAGATCGTTCGCGGCACCCGCATTCAAACCGTTTTCCGACGGTAGCGCCTTCGACCCGGCGTCAACGCAGGCCACTCCGGTGCAGCCGGATGTTTCCCCCGGGTCGACCGGGAATCCCCCGGCGGACCTCCCGCCTTGGGAAGACGCTCCGGCGGTCTCGGCCGACGCCGGCGACGGTCGATCTGCCGAAACCGAATCAGCGGAAACCGCATCGCCCCCGTTCACAGCCTCCCCCGCCGAATCGCCCGCGATGACGGTCACGCACCTCGGATCACAGGTCCACCATCGTTACTTGGTGACGCAAGACGACAAAGGCATGGTCGTGATCGATCAGCACGCGCTTCACGAACGGGTGCTGTACGAACGCGTGTGTTCAAAGGTTTTGAAAGGCGACCAGAAACTGGAATCGCAGCGTCTGTTGGTGCCCGAACCCGTCACGTTGACGCCGGGCGAACACAGCGCGGCACTCGAAGTCCAAGAAACGCTGGCAAAAATCGGGTTAGAAATCGAAGATTTCGGGGGCGAGACGATTCTGATTCATTCGTATCCGGCGATGCTGCCCGGCAAACCGCCCGGTGAGATGCTGCACGTGGTGCTGGAATCCTTGTTGGGCGCGGGAAAGCAGCCTGACGCCAAGGACTTGCTGAATCATCTGCTTTCGACGATCGCTTGCAAAGCCGCGGTGAAGGCCGGCGATCCGTTGACCAAAGAAGAGATTACCAGCTTGCTGGAGCAACGCGATCTGTATCACGACACTCATCATTGCCCCCACGGCCGGCCGACGGCCTTGTTCTTCAGCTTGGACGAACTGGATCGCATGTTCGGTCGCCTGGGGCCCCGCGGCCGCGCTTAGAAGCCCCGTCGATTTCATCCGGGGGTCATCGGATCAATCGTAACGCGTCGATTCTGACCGTCGCCGGGACCGTCGGATCGAGCACCAGGACGCTGACGAAACGGATCCGCGACAAATCCAATTCACGAGACTCCGGCCCCTGCTTGACCTGGTCTAATCCGACACGGACGTGGACCGGTTGCCCCGGCGACAAACGGACCGGATACCGAAACGTATCGCTGTCGTAATTCACGTGATCCTGATCGATGACTTTCAAGACGAAGTCGACGGCTTCGCCGGGATAGCCCTCGTCCAAAACGAGGTCGACTTCCAAGGCCCTCATTCCGGTCCAGTCAGGATAAACCTGCAACAAAGTTGCCGCGGGGTGCGGGACGGGCCGGAACGTCAATTTCATTGCCCTCGCTCCCTCGGTGACGCCCACGGTGGTCAACGTGGCCGAACAATCGTCGAAATGCCAACGATTCAATTCCGTTTCGGTTTCGAAGGAGCTCAACAGGGGAAAACGGAAGCGACCGGAAACGAAATCGGCGATGACGAGGGCGGGATTCCACCAAGCGATCGCCAGCAGAACCAAGGAAAGAAATTTCCAAGGCAAGACGGACTGCCACCAGGCACCCGCGGTCCGAACCGTGCTGCCTTGAACACGAAACCGGCGACCGATGAACCAGGCCAATCCGGCAAGCGTGCCCAACCCGTTGGCGACGGCATCGTGAACCGTCGCGCTGCGTCCCGCCCAGCCCTGCACGACTTCCATCATCACACCGAAACCGAACAGGCCGGAAACGACGAGGGCACAACGAATCCGATCGGCGCGTCCGAACGCCGGCAAAGGCATCCAGCGATCGAGCGCACGGAAAACCACCAACGTCACGCCGCCGAACAACGGGGTATGGAACAGGTCGGCGACCGCACCGGCCACACTGCTGACGAACGGAATCGGCACCAACAAACCGAACACCACCGTCCCGAACATCGCCAACCCCAACACGACGTCGCGGGGCGAAACTTGCCGGATATTCGTTCGCAGTCCGTCCATCGCAGCAATCGGGTCAGCCAAGTGGGAATCGGTCGGGAACGTGCAAAAAAGCCGCAGGGCGGGCGGCGAGGTCAGGGTCGAATCGTCTGGACACCTCTTTAACCGGACGCGACCCGTTTGACGATGGGGATTGGGTTATGATGCCGTATCCCCCCCGGCGTCGATCCGCGCCCGGCAAGACCGTAAGATCCGTTCCACGTAAGGAAAACAAAAGTTGAAATCATCACGCCGTAACTTTCTCAAATCGACCGCCATCGCCGGCTCGGCCGCCGCCGTCACCACCCCGGCCTTCGCAGCGGACGACTCCAAAAAGCTCCGTCTGGCATCGATCGGCGTCGGCGGCAGTCGTGGCCGGTACAACCGGGGCGGCAGCATCGCCCGAGACGCCGCCAAGCACGCCGACATGATCGCCGTGTGCGACGTGGACGACTTGCATGCCGAAGAATTCAACAAGGCCTTCGACGGCAAATTGAATACCTACCGCGATTACCGCGAGATGCTGGAAGTCGAAAAACCCGACGTCGTGACGATCGGGACCCCCGATCATTGGCACGTGCCGATCGCGATCGCCGCGCTTCGCAGCGGTGCCCATGTGTACTGCGAAAAGCCGCTGACGCTGACCATCGACGAGGGCAAACAGATCCGCAAAGTCGTCGAAGAAACCGGCAAGGTCTTTCAAGTCGGCACGCAGCAACGCAGCACCAAAGATAAATTCTTGACCGCCGTCGCCATGGTCCAAAGCGGACGTCTCGGCAATCACGTCAACGCCTATGTCGCGATCGGCGGTGCCCCCGGTGATGGCCCCTTCGACACCACCGAGGCGCCCGAGGACATCGACTGGAATTTGTGGCTCGGTCCGGCACCGAAGAAAGATTATTGCGAAGAACGACGACGCTTCTTTCGTTGGTACTTCGAATACTCCGGCGGCAAAATGACCGATTGGGGCGCCCACCACATCGACATCGCCCAGTGGGCGTTGGCACCCGGCGAAACCGGACCGGTCAAAGCCAAGGGCGAAGGCAAGTTTCCCGACATCGTGCCGAGCGATTTCAATTGGAAATCCTTTTTGGACGGCGAGGCATCGCTACCGAACGGCTACAACACGGCGACCGAATTTCATGTCGACTTGACCTACGACAACGGGTCGGTGATGAGTGTGAATCATCATTACAAACGCGAAGGCGACAACGTCGATTTCCCCAACGGCATTCTGTTCGAAGGCGACAAGGGACGGATCTTTGTCAATCGTGGAAAGCTGGAAGGCAGCCCGGTCGACGCTTTGACGGATGCCGACAAAGCGGAACTGGACGAGATCATTGTCGAACTTTGCCACGGCAAGCAGCCGGGCAATCACATGAAGAATTTCTTCGAATGCATCGCCGACGGCGGCAAGCCGATCTCCGACGTGTGGTCGCACCACCGCACGATGACGTCTTGCCACCTGTGCAACATCGCGTTGATGCTCGGCCG
>CAYVRC010000105.1:0-20470 GCA_964453205.1 uncultured Pirellulaceae bacterium
CTCACGCCGGCCGGCGAAGGCAGGGGCGGCGCGATCGGCAAGGCTCACGAACTGGTCCAAAGCACCGACAACGCGCTCATGCCCCAGCAGTTCGAAAACCCGGCCAACCCCGCGATCCACGAAGCGACGACGGGCCCGGAGATCTGGGAAGACAGCGGTCATGACATCGATGCGATCGTCGCCGGGGTCGGTACCGGTGGCACCATCACCGGCGTCGCGAGGTATCTGAAAAGCAAAAATCCCGATTTCAAAGCCTTCGCGGTCGAGCCGAAACATTCGCCCGTGATTAGCGGAGGATCACCCGGCAAACACCGCATCCAAGGCATCGGTGCGGGCTTCGTTCCGAAAAACCTGGACACTTCGGTCATCGACGACGTGATCCGAGTCGATGACGAAGACGCGTTCGAGTGGGGACGGCAACTGGCCAAACAAGAAGGCATCGTCGCGGGCATCAGCAGCGGCGCGAACATGTGGGCGTCGGCTCAAATCGCCGCCCGCCCGGAAATGAAGGGCAAACGCATCGTTACGATCATGTGCAGCCTGGGCGAACGCTACCTCAGCACGCCGCTGTTCGGCGATCTGGGGATGTAGCCTCCGCGAGGAGCCCGGCGGAAGCGACTCGCCGCGAACCGCACTTCACGAAAACCTTTACGACGACATCGCGGCCGATCGCAGGCCGAACCGCATCAAGGTGTCGGCCAGTTTCGCCCGGCCGGCTTCGTCCAGCGGCGTCATCGGCAGACGCAGTTCGCCGCTATCGCGGCCGACCATCTGCATCGCGGCTTTGACGGGAATCGGGTTGGTCGCCAGGCCCAGCATGTTGCCGCACAACGCGTACAGACGATGGTGAAGGGCCTGCGCGGCGGTGAGATCGCCCGCCACGGCGGCCTCGACCAACTTTTTCATCTCCGTCGGGACCAAGTTGGCCGCCACGCTGATCACGCCTTCGGCACCGACGCTGATCATCGGCAGGGTCAGCGAATCGTCGCCGGACAACACGGTCAGGTCGGTCGATCCCAGCACGGCGCTGCACTGGTCCAGCGATCCGGTCGCTTCCTTGACCATCGTGATCCCGGGGACGTCCGAAAGACGCTGGATCGTTTCGACTTCGATATTCTTGCCCGTGCGTCCGGGGATGTTGTAAACACAAACCGGAATGTCGACCGATTCGGCGATGGCTTTGAAGTGCTGATAAAAGCCTTCTTGGGTCGGCTTGTTGTAGTAAGGAGCGACCTGCAGCGTCGCGTCGGCACCTTCGTCGGCGGCACGCTTGGTCAGACGGAGCGCTTCGGCGGTGCTGTTGCTGCCCGTGCCGGCCATGACTTTGACCCGCCCGGCGGCGCACTGGATGACTTCCGTGATCACCTTTTCGTGTTCATCGTGCGACAGCGTCGGCGATTCGCCGGTCGTCCCGGCCGGCACCAACGCCGTGATGCCCGATTCGATCTGGAATTCGATCTGCTCTCTCAGGCGATCGTAATCGACTTCGCCGTCGAGGAACGGAGTCACGATGGCGACCGATAGGCCGGCGAAGTCGGAGCCTTTGCGCATGGTCATGGATGGTTTCTCTTTTTTTCTTTGGCGCTGTTTCGATTGATCAGCTTCACGGGTCGCTTGGCGACGCTTCAAGGGATGAAGAGGATCCAGCTTAGCGGACGGCGGGCGGATTCCGTAGGCCCGATTCTCTGGGGGCCTGTTCGTAAGCCACCGCTAAGGCAACGCGACGACTCGATCCGACCCTTGGGTGATTTGCCATGTCCGGTTGATGTCCAGCGCCGGCAGGGTCTGGGTTTCACCGCTCGGCCAGTCGATCCGCACCGCTTCGATCGTCTCGCCGGGTTCCAAGGTCGCCGTCAAGGTCGGGTCATAAGTCGCGTAGTAGCCGTAGCCGGCGACCCGTTGCAGCAATCGGGTGCGGCGGTCGGTCCGCACACGGATTTTCGCCCCGACGGCGTCGCGGTCGGTCGCGGTGGCGATCAAGTCGAACCCGATCCGGCGCCCCGGCGGCGACTTGTTGATCAGCAGCGCGGCCGGTTCCCCGAGGTGACCGACGACCAAATCGACTCGGCCGTCTCGGTCGAAATCCGCTTTGGCGACCGCCCGGCCGACGTGAGGCGTTTCCAGGTACGTTCCCTCAATCCGCGGATCGTCACGGAACCGGTTGGCCGAGATTCGCAACATCTGGGCGGGTTGGCGAAACGGCAGGCCTTCGACTTGATTCTTGTTGACCAAGCCGTTGGCGACAAAGACGTCCGCGAAACCGTCCTGGTCGAAATCTTCCATGAGGATTCCGAAGCCGAGCAACGGATGGGAGATGCGATGGAGTCCCGAAGCGATGACGCGGTCGATGAAATAACCGGACGACTGTTGGACGTAAAAGTTGTTGTTTTCATAAAGGTAATTGGTCACCATCAGATCCAGATCGTCGTCGAAATCCGGGTCGCCCCAAGCGATGCCCATGCAGCCTTGCGGACGCCCGTCGGCTCCCACGGCCAGCCCCCGCACCGTCGCGACGTCTTGCCACTGGTCCCCGGTCGGTTGCCACAGGTGGTTGTCGGATTGGTCGTTGGCGACGAACGCCTCCAGTTGCCCCGAGCCGTCAAAGTCGCCGATCAGAATCCCCAGGCCGCGCCCCAACCGCGCCGGGGCGTTCCAGATGCCTTCGTCGACGAATGTCCCGTCGCCCCGCGAGATCCACACGTGATCGAGCGCCGGCCCGAACGCCAACGGCATGCAAGCGGTCAATTCGCCTTCGTCGTCGTAGCAAGGCAACTTGATCGAATCGGGCATCTCGGTGTAGTTGATCTCGATCAAGTCGCTCAGTCCGTCGTTGTTCACGTCCGCGATGGCGACGCTGGATGTCCAAGATCGCGTCGTCATCCCGGCCTGTTCGGTCGCATCACGGAACGAACCGTCGCCGCGGTTGATCAGCAAGCGATTGGCGCCGATGTTTGCGATGAACAGGTCCGCGAACCCGTCGCCGTTGACGTCGCCCGCCGCGACGCCCTGGCCGTACCCGTAGGAGGGAATTTTCTCATCGTCGATTCGCTGAAAGTGGCCTCCGCGATTGAAGAACAATTGATCGCGTGTGGAAGCCGCTCGGACCGCCGGATCGTCGTCGGGATGCCCGCCGGCTTGTGTGAAAAAAACATCCGGCCAGCCGTCCAGGTCGTAGTCCTCCACCGCGACTCCGCCGCCGGTGATGTGATGCAGCCAGCGTCCCAACGACTGATCGGGCTGGCCGTGATCGTAGCTGAATTCCAAGCCTCGCTCGGCGGCTTCGTCGACCAGTCGGATCGGCTGCAGGGAATCCAAGTCGGGCTGTCCGGCGAACTCGGGTTGATCGGTCGGGTCGCCCTCGGCCGCCGGCGCACCGGTCGTTGCACCGGAGGACTCGGGACGAAACCGCTCGCTCAGATCGGCGATCAGGGCTTCCCGCTCGATCCGCGCCGCGGCGCGCCCGATCCGACGCTTCTGATCGGCAAAGTCCGCCACCGGATCGGTCGGCAGCTTGGCGGCCAAGTTCAGCCACAATTGGACCTCTTTTTCGCGTCCCAAGTCCGCCAGCAATTCGGCGACTCCGACGGCGACGCGTTGGGAAGGTTGTCTGTCGGCACGCAGCGCGGTGCTCGCGGCGCACAGTTCCTGATACCTCGTCGTGTTCTCGGCGACGACTTCGGCGGCCTCGGTCAGTCCCAAGCCGCCCAGTCCGGTGGCCAAGCGTCCCGACGCGATCATGGCGACGAACGGGTCTGCGGCGCTTTGCAGCAACGACGCGACGGCGGCCTCGGTCTGGCCCGCTTGTTGCCGGTACAATCCCAAGGCGTACCAAAACTCCGGGCGGTCCAGCGAAGCGGGGTCCTGTTTCGCGATCAGTTCGCCCAGCGATTCCAGTTGCAGCGTGTCGGCGTACAAGTAAGCCAACAAACCGACGGCCGGGCCGTAGTCGGGATGCTCGGCAACGATTTGCTCGTTCAGGCGGCTGGCTTCGACTTTCTCTCGGCTCAGCCAGAGCCGGACGACTTCGGCCAGTCGGGGTCGCAGGTCATCCGGGTAGCGTCGCAGCGCCGCATCGACCACCGCGTCGCTGGAATCGCGAGGCTTGATCAGGCACAACAGGGACGTCAACTCCTCGGGCGTCGCGATGCCGCGATCGACCATCCGCCGATCGACCGCCTGCGCCCCCCAGACATCGCCGACGATGGAAAGCAAGCGGCCGAGTAGTCGCCACCGGGCGTCAGACTTCTCCGGCATCGCTTGCAGCCGCCGGATCACGTTCATGACGTCGCCACCGGCGGTCTTGGCGAACATCCATTCTTCCCAACGGTCGTCGCTGAGTTCGCCGCTGGCAGCGGCCAGGGCTTCGAAACGTTCGTCGGCTTGCGTCCAATCCTCTCGTTCGACCGACAGGCGAGCGGCCAGCAACAGAATTTCCGGATCGTCGGGGGTTCGCATCATTTGTTGCACGACCAACTCGTCAGCGGCGCCCAAGTTTCGCGACCGGCGTAGGGCACCGAATTTGGCGCGAAAGCTTTCCGGCCTCCGCTGGGCTTCGGGCTCGGGGTCCGTCGTCGACGGGCCGCAGCCGCCCACCGCGACGACAGACAGGGACAGCAAGCATGAAAAAAGAAGGGCCGGCTTCATGGTGTCGATGAATCGGAGGAGAAAAGGAGGATCGTTCTACGGTAGCTTAACACGCCGGGGCGGCCCTCAAGGTTCGCCCCGCGGGTAGGATTGGTGGCGGTCGAGATGACGAGATGACGTCGAACCGCGACGTTCTGTCGTGCCCCGGGCCGAGGCCTCGTTCGGCCCCCGGATCGACGTCAAAACATGACGGCGGAGGCTCCGTCACCGACCGGCGGCCGACAATCTTTGGCGATTGAGTTCGACCGAGAGTAGGCGACGGTTGCTCCAAGGGGTAAGCTCCGTCGTCCTGGTGCTAGATGCCATTCGAATATCAGAAACGGAAGCTCATTCCATGCAGGTTCTCTTCGATTCCGCTGTTGACGGGACGTTCGGTTTGCCGTCCCTGTTTTTCGCTGCCGAAACGACGGCTTTGATAAATGATTCTCGGCCGCTGCCGTTGTGGTGGCACATCACATGGTTGACGGCCGGCGTGGCGTTGGTCGGCGCCGTGGGTTTTTACCGCTGGATCATGCGGCAGAGTGAGGGCAACGAACGGATGCGAGAAATCGCCCAGTACGTTCGTGAAGGCGCCTACGCTTATTTGAAGCGTCAGTACCGCGTGGTGACGATATTTTTTGTCGTCGTTTCGCTGCTGTTGGCCTTCATGGCGTTCGGGTTGGAAGTCCAGCACCGCTTGGTGCCGTTCGCGTTCTTGACCGGAGGTTTCTTCTCCGGCTTGGCCGGATTCTTTGGGATGAAGACGGCTACCAATGCGTCGGCGCGGACCGCGCAGGGTGCCAGCGAATCGCTCGACCGGGGACTCAAAATCGCCTTTCGTGCCGGTGCCGTGATGGGTTTGGCCGTCGTCGGATTGGCCATGTTGGACATCAGTTTGTGGTTCTTGTATCTGTACAAGTTTCACCATTTGGTCTTCGGCGGAGAACCCATGAGCCTGGAGACGATCACCGTGGTGATGCTGTGCTTCGGCATGGGGGCGTCCTCGCAAGCCCTGTTCGCTCGCGTCGGGGGTGGCATCTACACCAAGGCCGCGGACGTCGGCGCGGACTTGGTCGGTAAAGTCGAAGCGGGGATCCCCGAAGACGATCCGAGAAACCCGGCCACGATCGCCGACAACGTGGGCGACAACGTCGGTGACGTGGCGGGAATGGGGGCAGACCTTTACGAGTCGTACGCCGGTTCGATCCTGGCCACGATGGCGCTCGGTGTCGCGGCGGTCAGCCTGGGCGGCACGCCGGAAGGCTTCGACGACAAACTGACCGCCCAGCTCGCCTTCCTAGGCGCCCCGATGGTCTTGGCCGGCGTGGGGATCTTGCTTTCCCTGGCGGGAATTTTCTTGGTCGCGACCAAGGAAGGCGCTTCGATGAAAGAACTGATGCTGGCGCTGAACAAAGGCATCTGGGGCTCCAGCGCCATGGTCGTCGTCGCTGCCGTCGTGCTGATGCCGTTGCTGTTGCCTTCCTCGATCGCCTGGGGCGTCGTCGCGGCGGTCATCATCGGGTTGGTCGTCGGCTTGGTGATCGGCTACGGCACCGAGTACTACACCAGCGCGGAATACAACCCGACGAGAAAGATCGCCGACCAAGCCGTTTCCGGGACCGGGCCGCTGATCATCGACGGCGTGGCAACCGGCCTGCTGTCGAGCTGGATTCCGATCGTGTCGGTCAGCATCGGCATGATGGTTTCGTTCACCGTTTGCAACGGGTTTGAAAACTTGGTGATGGGCTTGTACGGCGTCGGCATGGCGTCGGTCGGCATGCTTTCGACGCTGGGCATCACGCTGGCGACCGACGCGTACGGACCGATCGCCGACAACGCGGGTGGCAACGCGGAGATGTCAGGCCTGCCCAAGGAGGTCCGCGAGCGGACCGATGCCTTGGATTCGCTGGGCAACACCACCGCGGCGATCGGCAAAGGCTTCGCGATCGGATCCGCGGCACTGACTTCCCTGGCTTTGCTGGCCGCGTACCTGGAAGAAGTCCGCGTCGGGATCCACCGCGAAGCCGCCTCGGTGTATGAAATTCAAGAGGGTGAGATCTTTTCCACCGTCGCCCTCGGGTACGGCAAATACGGCATCTACGTCGGCCACGATGAGGTCAGCAATCTAACCCACAACGATCACTACACCATCAGCGCGATCGCGGGGACGGGCGACGGAGCGATCGAGATCGATGTCGACGGAGAACCGGTCAGCGTTCGCGTCATTCACGTCGGAGCTTTGCTGGAACCCGAGAAAGACACGGGCGGCGAAGGCACGGGCGGCGAAGGCACGGGCGAGGAATCGTCCGATCAAGCCTTGCTGCGACAACTGTCCTCCGCGAGGCCGGCCGGCCTGAACGAATTCATGTCCTACTACGACGTGACCCTGATGAACCCCAAGGTTTTGGTGGGCGTGTTCTTGGGCGTGTTGATGGTGTTCGTGTTTGCCGCCATGACGATGAAGGCCGTCGGTCGTGCCGCCATGGCCATGGTGATGGAAGTCCGGCGACAATTCAAAGAGATCCCCGGAATCATGGACGGCACCGCGACGCCCGATTACGCCAGATGCGTCGCCATCTCGACCTCCGGGGCGCAGCGCGAAATGCTGCGGCCTTCCTTGCTGGCCGTCTCGGTCCCGATCGCGGTCGGCTTGGTTTTGGGCGTCGGCGGTGTGATGGGACTGCTGGTCGGTGGTCTGTGCAGCGGGTACGCGATGGCGGTGTTCATGAGCAACGCCGGCGGTGCGTGGGACAACGCCAAGAAATACATCGAAACCGGCCACCACGGAGGCAAAGGTTCCGATGCCCACAAGAGCAGCGTCGTCGGCGACACGGTGGGCGACCCTTTCAAAGACACGACCGGACCGTCACTGAACATTTTGATCAAGTTGATGAACATGGTCAGCATCGTGTTCGCCGGTTTGGTCGTCAAGTTTGCACCCGAGATCGGAGCCTTCCTCGGCATGGGGCCTTAGGAACCGCTTTTTAGGCCCGCATCCTCCCTAACCACCGCCTTCTTGAAAGCGAATCCGTCATGGACATTCACCTTTACTTGATGTGCTATCGTCACGAAGCTTTGGTCGCGTCGCATTTGTCGGCCGAAGAATTCGGCGCCTACATGGCCGTCGGCACCCGCAAAAAGACCTTCGGCAATGTGATTTTCTTCGAAGTCGAGCGCGGCGGGATCGACCCCGAATTGAATCTCGACCACTTGGAAGAACGTTGCCAGCCGCACAGCGACGGGCGGCCGCGACGCAGCAAGTACATGAGCGTTTATCGGGTCATGGAACGGGTGCCGCTTCCGGCTTACGGCAAGCTGCACCTGACGACCCGAGACGGACGTGTCCTCAGCCTGGACGGTGTCGATGGGGCGAGCGGTGCCTCATCCGGCGGACCTTACATGTACACGGAATTGTGTCCCCTGACGCCCCGCATCGTCACGATGCTGGACCCGGCCGCCTTCACGGCCAGCATCACCGACCTGTCGCATCCGATCAGTGTGCCGAGAATCTTTTTTGCCGACACGCAAGTGTCCCGTGACGACGACGGCCGGTTGGCCGGATACCTGCCGTATCACAATTCCAGTCACATCGAAGACTGCTTGGACGAAATCCTCGCTAAATCCGAAAAGATCGGCAAAACCGTCGACCGTGACCCGCCCTTGAACGCGTTCTATCGGACCGTCGCGTCGGGCTTCTATCTCGGAGATCCGTCGGGCCTCAAGCACTACGCGTTTCCCAGCCCGGAAGAGCTGGACGGCCGGCACCACGAGTGGTGGCGGTCGGCCTCCATGGGATGAAACGGCCGCGATGGGATGAAACGGGATCGTTCGTCGGGCGAAACGGCAGGCGGGAAAACGGAGGTCCGGTCTTTGTCGCCCGGGCCGACGAGGAATCCGATGACTTCGGCACGGCATTTGAACACCATGGGATTGTGGTACGCTAAGCGGACCGCAAGACACCCACCAGCCTGACGCATCCCGTGGACACTTCGAACTCGCCGGAGCCTTTCGTTATCTCTTCCAACAACACCTCCATCACCCCCATCGTCGTCGGCGAAGCCCTCATCGACGCCTTTTCCGATGGTCGTGAAGTGATCGGTGGGGCCCCGTTGAACGTGGCCTGGAATTTGCAGGGACTCGGACAGTCACCCTTGTTCGTCTCGAAGGTCGGTGAAGACGCCGTTGGCGAGAGAATCGTCTCGCGAATCCGTCGATGGGGTCTGAGCACCCGGGCGATCAGGACGACCGACGAACACCCCACCGGCGTGGTGTCGGTGAAGCTGACCGACGGCGTCCCGGACTACGAGATCGTCTACCCGGTGGCCTACGATTTCATCGACCCGCCGCAGGATTTCGGGTCGGATCTTCCTCAGCCGGCGCTGCTTTATTTGGGCTCGCTGGCTTGGCGAAGGCCCGAATCGATCGACCGATTACGGCATTGGATCGAGGCTTTCGGCGGATCGAGATTCGTCGACATCAACCTGCGTGCCCCGTGGTTCGACGACGGCGTGATTGCGACGCTGGCCCATGGCGCGTCGGTGTTGAAGCTGAACGACGAAGAACTGACGCAGTTGTCGGGTCTTCCCGCCGAAACCTCGGCTCAAATCGGTGCGGCCGTGGATCGGCTGCGGCAACGCTGGGGCTGCGAGACGTTCTTGGTGACGTGCGGCAGCAAAGGGGCCTGGGCGATTACCGACCGAAAGCAGTTTTTTGCTCGCGCACCGACCATCGACCACTTGGTCGACACCGTCGGCGCCGGAGACGCTTTTGCCGCCGCGGTGATCGATGGGCGTCTGAGAGGGCGGGACTGGCAAACGTGCCTGGATCGAGGCGTACGGATTGCCGGCCGCATTTGCGGCATCGCCGGTGCGACGTCGGAAGACGAGACACTCTACGACTTGGAGAACAGCGATGGCGACGACCAATCTGTCCGGGCTTGAAGCAAGCCTGTTATTTACAGCCGAGGAAATGCTCGACGACGAGCCGAGGACACACAAGAAATCGAACATGGGCATTCTGGAAAAACGCGAAGATCTCAAAATCACCCTGATCAGTTTGCACGGTCTGATCCGCGCGAAGGACCCCGAACTGGGACGCGACGCCGACACCGGCGGACAAATCAAATACGCGATCGAGCTTGCCAAGGAATTGGCCGCCCAGCCTCAGGTCCGGCACGTCGAATTGCTGACGCGGCAAATTTTCGATCCGAAAGTCGACGAGGATTACGCGCGGGTGGAGGAACCGATCTGCGAAAACGCGAAGATCGTTCGCATCCCTTTCGGCCCGCGACGTTACATCCGCAAAGAAGCCCTGTGGCCCTACCTGGAAATGTTTGTCGATCAAACACTGGTGCATTTCCGCCGCACCGGATTGCCCGACATCATTCACGGCCACTACGCCGACGCGGGCTTGGCCGGTGCACAGCTCGCCAGGCTGCTGCACGTTCCGTTCATCTTCACCGGCCATTCGCTGGGCCGTGTCAAGAAAAAACGCCTGTTGGCCGGCAAGGCCGATCCCAAAAAACTGGAGCGGAAATACCACTTCAAGCTCCGCACCGAAGCCGAAGAAATCGCGTTGGAAACCGCTTCGATGGTCGTGACCAGCACGACACAGGAAGTCCAACAGCAATACGAATTGTACGACCACTACGTGCCGGCGCGGATGGAAGTCATTCCGCCCGGCGTCGATTTGGATTCGTTCACGCCGTGCCGCGAGGATTGGCAGCGACCCGCGATCGCCGACGAACTGGACAAGTTCTTGCGGGATCCGGAAAAACCGATGGTCCTGACCATGGCGCGGCCCGACGAGCGGAAGAACTTGGAAAAACTGGTCGAGGTCTACGGGGAAAGTGAAGAACTGCAAAGGCTGGCGAACTTGGTTTTGGTGATGGGCGCCCGCGACGACCTACGGGATTTGCCCAAAGGCCAGCAAGCGGTCATCAACAACGTCTTGCACTTGATCGACAAGTACGACTTGTACGGCAAGGTCGCCTATCCGAAACGGCACACGCCCAGCGACGTGCCGGACCTTTATCGGCACGCCGCTTCACTGCGGGGCGTGTTCGTGAACCCGGCTTTGACGGAACCGTTCGGGTTGACCTTGCTGGAAGCCGGCGCGTCGGGGTTGCCGATCGTCGCGACCAACGACGGCGGTCCACGCGACATCATCGCCAACTGCGAAAACGGCCTGCTGGTCGATCCTCTGGACGACCAGCAAATCGAAAACGGTTTGCTGCGGGCGTTGACCGAACCGGAGCAATGGGACGAGTGGTCGGCCAACGGAATCACCGGCACGCGGAAGCATTATTCTTGGTCGAACCATGCCAAACGCTACCTTCGTGACCTGGACGATATCCTGGAAAATTCCGTGGCCCCGGTGCTGTCGGTTCACACCAAAGTTCGCCGGCTGCCCGATTTCGACCGCATCATCATCACCGACTTGGACAACACCCTGACCGGTGACGATGAGGCGCTTGCGGACTTTAACGAGATGCTTCGTGGCAACGAAAATATCGGATTCGGCATCGCGACCGGCCGTCGGTTGGACAGCGCCATGGGCTTGATCGAACAGCTGCACCTGCCCAAACCGGACGTCATTGACACCGACGCGGGGACTCAGCTTCACTATGGCGAAGATCTGACGCCCGACGCGAGTTGGCAAAAGCAGATCGGATTCGCTTGGCGTCCCGATGAAATCGCTGAGGTCTTGGATCCGCTCCCCGGCTTTGAACGGCAAGCCGATGAAAATCAGTCAAAATACAAACTCAGTTACACCATCGATCCGGACGTCTCGCCGAAAACCACGGTCATCAAAAAGATGATCCGGGCCGCCGGATTGCGAGCTAAGGTTGTCTTGTCGCTGGACATGTATGTCGACATCATCCCGGTTCGTGGCGGCAGCGACATGTCGATGCGGCATCTGTTGTGGAAATGGGGATTTTCTCCCGAAAAAGTCCTGGTCGCCGGTGACTCGGGCAACGACGCTGGCATGCTCCTCGGACGGACCTTGGGCGTCGTCGTCGGCAACCACAGCAAAGAACTCAATCGTTTGCGGAAACGACCGCGGATCTACTTCGCCGAGGCCGCCCACGCGCGGGGGATCCTCGAAGGCGTCGCGTACTACAACTTCCTAGACCACATTCGAATTCCAAATGATCAGATCGAACCGTAGCGAATCGTCCGCCAGCGTGGTTCGGCCACGCTCCGGTGTTTCGTTTCAGGCGGATCTGTCACTACAAAGGCTGCGTCCACGTTTGGATCAGGCGTGGCAGGATTTTGAGGTCTCGGAGGATCTGCGCGCCGAATTCGAAGACCGCTTGGAACAGTACTGGGAAGAATTGTTCGGCCTGCTGCTGAAGTTGTACGGCGACCGCTATGACTTTTTCTATCACCTGGAACAAATCCTGTTGACTGCGGCCAAAGCCTGGGCCGAACGACCGGAAAACCTGCGGGCGATCGACCGTCGCCGCATCCATGACCCCGATTGGTTTCAGTCACAAAACGTCGTCGGCGGTGCTTTGTATGTCGATTTGTTCAGCGAGAATCTTGGCAAGCTCGCCGATTCGATCGAGTACTTCAAAGAACTCGGGCTGACCTATCTGCACCTGATGCCCTTGTTCGCCGTGCGTCCCGGGGACAACGACGGCGGTTACGCGATCAGTGATTACCGCAACGTCGATCCGCGACTCGGGACGATCGAAGACCTGCAAGTCTTGTCGGATCAACTGCACGAAGCCGGCATCACTCTGGTGTTGGACTTCGTCTTCAATCACACCTCCGAGGACCATCACTGGGCCAAAGCCGCCCAGAGCGGTGATGCCGAGTTTCAGGATTTCTACTTCATTCATCCCGATCGCACGATTCCGGATCAATACCAACGCACGTTGCGAGAGATTTTCCCGACCGTTCGTCGGGGCAGTTTCACCTGGCATGACGGCATGCAAGCCTGGGTGTGGACGACGTTCAATAACTTTCAGTGGGATTTGAACTACGGAAATCCCGCGGTGTTTCGCGCGATGCTGGAGGAGATGTTCTTCATCGCCGGCACCGGCGTCGACATCTTGCGGCTCGATGCGGTCGCGTTCATCTGGAAACAAATGGGCACGAGCTGTGAAAACTTGCCCGAAGCCCATCTGCTGATCCAAGCCTTTAATCGTCTGGCACGCATCGCCACTCCGGGCGTGCTGTTCAAGTCCGAAGCGATCGTGCACCCCGACGACGTCATCAAGTACGTGTCGCCCGAGGAATGCCAGATCAGTTACAACCCGACGCTGATGGCCTTGCTGTGGGAATCGCTGGCGACACGCGAAGTCCGATTGTTGACGCGTTCGCTCAGCCATCGTCACCGCTTGCCGGACCACACCGCGTGGGTCAACTATCTGCGATGCCACGACGACATCGGCTGGACGTTCGACGACGCCGATGCCGCCGCGATCGGGATCAACGCGTTTGATCACCGCCAATTTTTGAACCGTTTTTATACCGGTCAACACCCGGGATCCTTCGCCCGCGGCATTCCTTTCCAAGAAAACGTGCAAACCGGCGACATGCGAATCGCCGGCACGCTGGCTTCGTTGGCGGGTCTGGAACACGCCATCGAAACGGGTGACCTCGTCGAACAAGAATTGTCGGTCAATCGCATGCTGTTGTTGCAAGGCATCGCGCTGTCGATCGGCGGCATACCGCTGCTGTACTTGGGCGAAGAATGGGGCATGCTGAACGACTACGACTTCGTCACCGATCCCGCCAAAGCCGGCGACACGCGTTGGGTCCATCGGCCCAAGATGCGTTGGGAATTCTTGCAGGACCTCGAGGAAACGCTGGACGCGGACGATCGTTCGCGGGCCGGTTCGATCCGCCGGCGGATCTTTCGCTCGTTGCAAAAAATGATCTCCGCACGGAAATCACTGCACGCCTTGGGTGGCACGGACATGGAACTGTTTCCGACCGACAGCTCGCACGTCTTGGGTTTCTCGCGAACCTACGACAGCAGCCGGCTGTTGGTCGTCGCGAATTTCTCCGAACGGGAACAAAGCGTCGCGGGGAACCGGCTTCGAACCGCCGGACTGGGCCGATTTTTCGAAGACGTCTTGTCGGGCGAGCGGATCAGCACCAGCCACGACGTGGTTTTGCAACCTTACGAGTTTTTCTGGCTCAGCCGCGTGTGATGTAGTCGGCCCGGCGTTCAAGAAGCCCAGAGAGATCGAAAGCGATTCCAGGCCATCGCACTCCGAAGGGATCCAAGGGTGGGTGCCACCTTTTGGAGGTCCGCCCTGGCAACGGAGGCCGCACTGTTGCATCATGGTCGCTCCGCCGCCGCGAGACGTGGCGACTGCTGCCCCAACCCGTTTGTCCGACACCATGATTGACTTGTCTTTGTCGCGTGCTTTCAGCGACTTCGCTGATCCGTTGCGGCTTTTTTGGCAATTTTCCGGCGAAAAATTGCTGGCCTTGGAATCCGACTACGACAAGTCTCAAGGCACGCCCGTCTTCACGATCGGCGGCAAGTACACGACCCGCGGCTGGACCGAGTGGACCGAAGGCTTCGTTTACGGATCCTCGGTGCTACAGTTCGACGCGACCGACGACGATGCTTTCTTGACGATCGGCCGCCGCAACACGGTCCAGCGGATGGCCACGCACGTCAGTCATGTCGGCGTCCATGACCATGGCTTCAACAACCTGTCGACCTACGGCAACCTGCTGCGGCTTTGCCGCGAAGGTCGGATCGAAGCCGACGATTGGCAAACCGCTTTTTATGAACTCGCACTGAAGACGTCGGCGGCGGTTCAAGCCGCTCGCTGGACCGATTTACCCACCGATGATCAAGGCCGCGATCAGGGTTACCTTTATTCCTTCAACGGTCCCCATTCGATGTTCATCGACACGATTCGTTCGTGTCGCATCTTGATGGTCGGTGACCGACTCGGGCATGTGCTGATGGGCGAAGGCGACCGGCCGATCAGTCTGTTCAAGCGTGCCCAAACCCACATGCGAACGTCGGCCAAATTCAACGTCTATTACGGCGAAGGCCGTGACGGCTTTGACGTTTCGGGACGAACGGCCCATGAGGCGATCTTTAACCTGAACGACGGCAGCTTTCGCTGCGCGAGTTCACAGCAGGGGTTTTCCGGACTGACCACTTGGACCCGCGGGCTGGCTTGGGCGGTGCTTGGCTTCGCCGAGGAACTGGAGTTTCTGCGATCACTTGACCAAGACATTCGCGACCGGATCGATGACTCGGCCGCCTTCGAAGCCCTGTGTCTCAAGGCGGCCGTCGCGACGTGTGATTTCTATATCGAAAACACGCCGACCTGTGGGATCCCGTACTGGGACACCGGGGCACCGAACTTGCATCGCTTGGGGGACTATTTGGATCGCCCGGCCGAACCGGTCAACGACTGGGAACCGGTCGACAGCTCGGCCGCCGCGATCGCCGCCCAAGGCTTGCTGCGTTTGGGTCGCTACCTGATGGAAGGTGGCGACGAAGCCGCGGCGGAGCGTTTCATCGCGGCGGGACTGCGAACGGCGGCGACGTTGTTTGCGGAGCCTTACTTGAGCACGTCGCCGGATCACCAAGGCCTGCTGCTGCACAGCATTTACCATCAACCCAACGGCTGGGATCATGTCCCGGCGGGTAGCCGGATCGCTCACGGCGAATCTTGCATGTGGGGCGATTATCACTTGCGTGAACTGGCGATCTATTTGCAGCGGCTCGCGTCGGCGTCAGATCCCTATTACACCTTTTACGGATGCTTGGCCTAGGCGGATGAACAAGGTTGCACTGATCACCGGCGGGACCCGTGGCATCGGACTGGGCATCGCCAAATGCTTAGCCAGGGAGGGTTACTCGCTGGCGCTCAACGGCATGCGTCCGGCCGCGGCGGTGGCGGACGTTTTGGACAGCTTGCGAGCCGGCGGCGGCGATGTGGCTTATTTCGCCGGCGACGTCGGCAAGCGGGCGACGCATGACGCGATGCTGTCGGGCATTCGCGACCGTTTCGGCGGATTGAACGTGTTGGTCAATAACGCCGGCATCACCTCGCCGGGACGCATGGACGTTTTGGACGCGGACGAGGAAGCCTTCGACGCCGTGATCAGCACGAACTTGCGGGGGCCGTTCTTTCTGACCAAGCAGGCGGCGAATTGGATGGTCGATCAAAAGAATTCGCAGCCGAGCTTTCAAGGCTGCGTCATCAACGTCGGTTCGATTTCCTCGACCGTCGTTTCGGTCAACCGTGCCGACTACTGCATCGCCAAAGCCGGTTTGAGCATGATGACCCAAATCTACGCGGCACGATTGGGCCGGCACGACATTCCTGTTTTCGAAGTCCGTCCGGGCGTGATCAAGACCGACATGACCGCCGGTGTCCAAGAGAAGTATGATCGCCTGATCGCCGACGGTTTGTGCGTCACGCCACGCTGGGGACTGCCCGAAGATACCGGCAAGGCGGTCGCGGCGCTGGCCCGCGGCGACTTCGCCTACAGCACCGGCCAAGTCATCCTGGTCGACGGCGGGCTGACCCTGCCCAGGCTTTAGTTTCAAGGAATCAACATCATGTCAAACGAGAGCGTTCAGACGACGCTGTCACAGCATCGCTTGGTACCCGTGATCGTGCTGGAGGGTGCCGACGACGCGATTCCGCTAGCCGAAAGGCTGATCGCCGGAGGCCTGCCGATCGCGGAGGTCACCTTTCGCACCGACGCGGCCGCCGAATCGATTCGCCGCATGACGACGGTCCCGGGCCTACACGTCGGTGCGGGAACCGTGCTTTCGGTTTCACAGGCCGACGAAGCGATCGACGCCGGGGCGACCTTTGTCGTCGCGCCCGGATTCAACCCCAAAGTCGTTCGGCACTGCATCGACAAGGGTGTGCCGATCATCCCCGGCGTCAGCAATCCGACCGATATCGAAATGGGAATCGATCACGGGCTTGCGTTGTTGAAATTCTTCCCCGCCGAGGCGATCGGCGGTGTGAAATTGCTGCGGGCGATCGCCGCTCCCTACCGCGGTATCGAATTCGTGCCGACCGGCGGAATTTCGCCTGACAACCTGCCCCGCTATCTGGAACTGGCCAGTGTCGTGGCTTGCGGTGGCAGCTGGATGGTGCCGCCGACGCTGATCAAAGCCAAAGACTTCGGTGCGGTGGAGCGTTTGGTGCGTGAAGCGGTGAGTTTGGTTTCGAACATCTGCCCCGCATCAAAAAAAGGTGGAAAGCCCATCGGATGATTCGATTACAAACCAAACCGGCCGAGGCTTGCCAGTACGACTTGGTGTCTCTCGGCGAAGTCATGCTGCGTCTGGATCCCGGCGAGGGTCGTGTCCACACCACGCGAAGCTTTCAGGCCTGGGAAGGCGGCGGCGAATACAACGTCGCACGGGGGCTGCGGCGATGTTTCGGCATGCGAACAGGCATCGTCACCGCGTTTGCCGAGAACCCGGTCGGCCGTCTGGTCGAAGACATGATTTTGACCGGCGGCGTGGATACCAGTTGGATCCGCTGGGTGCCCTACGACGGCGTCGGCCGCAGCGTCCGCAACGGATTGAACTTCACCGAACGTGGTTTCGGGGTCCGCGGCGCGTTGGGCACCGCCGATCGTGGTCACACCGCTGCCAGTCAACTCAAGCCCGGCGAGATCGACTGGGACGACTTGTTCGGCAATCGTGGTGTCCGCTGGTTCCACACCGGCGGCATCTACGCCGCCCTTTCCGATTCCACACCCGAGGTCGTCTTGGAGGCCGTTCGAGCCGCCAGTCGGCACGGCACGATCGTTTCCTACGACCTGAATTACCGACCGTCACTATGGCAATCGATCGGTGGTCATGCGAAGTGCCAACAGGTCAATCACGACATCGCCAAACACGTCGACGTGATGATCGGCAACGAAGAAGATTTCACGGCTTGCCTCGGTTTCGAGGTCGAAGGCGTCGACGAAAGCTTGAACGACCTGAACGTTGACGGTTTTCAGCGGATGATCGATCGCGTTCGGCAAGACTTTCCGAATTTCAAAGCCACCGGAACAACGCTGCGCGGTGTGAAGACCGCGACGCGGAATGATTGGGCGGCGATGGTTTGGTATGACGGGGCTTTCTTCCACTCGAAAGACTACGAAGATTTGGAGATCCTAGACCGCGTCGGCGGCGGCGACAGTTTCGCCAGTGGAATGATCTACGGATTCTTAAAACACGGTGACGCGCAAGAGGCCGTCGAGTACGGCGCCGCGCACGGCGCGTTGGCGATGACAACGCCCGGCGACACGTCGATGGCAACGCTCGCCGAAGTCGAAAAGCTAAAGTCCGGCGGCAGTGCCCGCGTGGTGCGGTGAGCGGCCCCGGACAGTCCCGATCAGAGTCGACCGGTCGCGTGAGGTGGCCTCGAAACGCTTTTCTGATCGCCCGTTTCGCTTTAGTGTTCATCCCCTCCCCAAACCCGCGGTTCGTATCGATGGGTGCGGCGACTGACGAAGTCATTCTTGCAGATGCGAATGTTGCGGTGGTGGCATGAAGCCAGACGCAGAGCTTGGTTTTGGCGGTGCCACTTGCCAGCCTTCGATGCGACCGGTCAGACGCGACCACAACCGCTCAGCCGACTGAGCGATTTGCAGAACCAATCGCCGTGCATGCTTGACAATTCGTCCACCTACCTTCAACACAAACTTGACGAACCGACGCATGTCCCAGCTACCGCCGGCGGCATCCTCCAGTTCATTCCGTTGGCCGTGTGAATTTGGCCTTGGCGAACAGGCCGAGTCGATGTTCGGCATCACGAAGAAAGATGACTCCGGAGCTGGACGTGATTCGATGATCGGTCGACCGAACCTTGACGGAGCGATTGAATTGGGGCTCGAAAAAGGCACCTTGGTGTTCACCCATCGCGTATTCCTTGCTGCATTTGAGTTGGTTGTTGCTAACCGTGAAGCGCATTGGTTCACGCGATGGTTTCTCAATTCATGAAGTTCCTGGTGAATAATGCGGGTTGAGGCGAAATCAAAGGGGGCACGACGAAATCCAAGGGCTCAAGCCTCTTTGCGTCGGTTTTGGGAGAAGGCGGACGCGTTTTCGACCTCTCGGACGCATGATTGACTCCGGACTGAGGCGGCGGGTGATCGACTCGACCCGGCCCATGCTACGGTTCATCTCCCCATCGGTGAGCAGGGGTAGCACCGGATGGTAGCGATTCGGCATCCATCGAAACGAACACAGCTCGATCTGATGAATTTGCAATGCTTCGTAAAGAGAGTTCACTGAGGCTGAACGACAATCCCAAGAAAACTAAAATCAAGAGAGTGTGATGACGCGACGATCCTCAATGTCCTTTTTGAGTTGTGCCGCGGTGGCGTGCCTGATCGTCGGCAGCGCCCCCGATGTTGGCGCGGATCGGCCGAACATCCTGTTGCTGATCGCCGACGATGCCTCGCGCAACAGTTTCGGTGTGTACGGCAGCACCTACGTCAAGACGCCTAGCTTCGACCGCTTGGCCCGAGAAGGCGTCCTCTTCACACAGGCGTACAACTGCAATCCCAAGTGTGCTCCTGCCCGGGCTTGTTTGCTGACCGGCCGCTATTCCTGGCAACTCGAAGAGGCGTGCAACCACAATCCATTCCTCTCCGACAAGTGGGTCTTCTACCCGTTCCTCCTTGAAAAGTCGGGCTACACCATCGGCTACACCGGCAAGGGTTGGGGGCCGGGGATCTGGAACGATGTGGATGCAGGAAAAACGAAATTTACGAAACTCAATCCCGCCGGCCGACCGTTTCAGAATCAAAAGCTAGAGCCACCTTATCGTGGCATCAACGACAACGACTACGCGGGCAACTTCGAAGCGTTTCTCGAGCAAGCGCCCGAGGACAAACCGTTCTGCTTCTGGCTGGGAACGAGAGAACCGCATCGCGGATACGAACGCGACTCCTGGAAGAAGGCGGGAACGGATCTGAGCGAGGTTACCGTGCCTGACTTTTACCCGGACAACCGGACGATCCGAGGCGACTTGGCGGATTACGCACTGGAAGTCCAGTGGTATGACACCCATATCGGCCGTGCCTACAACCTGCTCAAGGACCGGGGACTGCTGGCTAACACGTTGATCATCGCGACCTCGGATCACGGCATGCCGTTTCCCCGCGTCAAGGGGCAGATCTACGACGAGGGTTTTCATGTTCCTTTCGTCGTGCGCTGGGGCGAGAAGATCAAGCCCAACCGTGTGGTCACCGACTTCATTACCTTTCCGGATCTGGCTCCGACGCTGTTGGAAATCGCTGGGGTGAATCGGCACAAGCAAATGACGGGAAAGAGCTTTCTACCGCAGATGATGGCGAAAGAAGCGGGACGAATCGATGCCAAGCGGGACCACACCTTGCTGGGCAAGGAGCGTCACGACATCGGCCGCACCGACGGGAAACTGCTCTCGGTGGGCTACCCCGCCAGAGCGATTCGCACAGACGCGTTTCTTTACGTCCGCAATTTCCAGCCCAGCCGCTGGCCGGTTGGTGACCCCGAGTACGGACTGATGAACTGCGACGAATCACCGACCAAGCGATACCTGACCGAGCTGTCAAGCAGCCACGACGAATACCGATTCTACGAACTGTCCTTCGGCAAACGGCCCGGTGAGGAGCTTTACGACATGAAGGCAGATCCCGATTGTGTTCACAACTTGGCCGACAGCCCGATGTACGCGGAGCAGAAAGCCGAGCTGTGGTCTCGTCTCAAGACACGACTGACCTTGCAAGAAGACCCGCGCATCCTCGGGCGGGGTGACATCTTCGACGCCTACCCCAATTGCCGGATCGATCGACTGTGCTGCCTCTCTTGAAATTGGAAATCTGCCAATGGTGAGCTATTTTCACCT
>CAYVRC010000106.1:0-20422 GCA_964453205.1 uncultured Pirellulaceae bacterium
GTGCATGACAAACACGAAACCCGTATCGCTGGGCACGGCCAGCCGTGTCGCGTCCGGTGAAACCGCCGGCACCGCGGTGGCAGTCCCGTCGGCGGTCAACGTGAAATCCTCGTGATTCGTGTCGGTGATGAAGACGCCTTCCAGGGTTCCGGCGATACCCGGGACGACGGCCAATTCGCCTGCGATCGTCGGCCCGAAGCCGGCCGCGTGAACCAATTCTTCTTCCTTGAGGATTTTGCCCGAATCGGCGTCCAAAACGAACAAGTGAGAACCGTTGACGCAGGCGACGTACTTGTCGCTGGCACCGATTTCGCTGTAGTGGCGGATCGGATTACCGATTCTGGTTTGCCAAATCGTCTGCCCCGTTTCGCCGTCGATCGCTTGCAGGTTGCCCCGGTCGGTCAGCGTGTAGATGCGAACGACGCTGACGTCGGTCGTCCTCAGCTCCGTCGCGATGCCCCGCCGGGTCATGCGTCGCTGTTCGTTCTTGGCCAAGCGCGTCGCTTCCTTCAGGTCCACGACGCGGCCGTCACGTCCGAGCAGATCGGTGGCAAATCGCGCGACGACCTGCGGTACATCAGCGGCGGTCGTCGGATCGCCTCTGGACGCGTCGGAATCCGCGATCGCCGCGACGTCCGTCGCGGGATCGGCCGACGCGGCCGGATCGACCCGGACCAGTTCGACGTACTGACGATTGTCTTTGCCGCTGACGTGCAACACTTGATCGATGATCGAATCGACCCCGACGCCCACGTCAAACTGGTGGCGGAACGATTCGACCAAGCCCAGTTTGCGGGCGTCGAAAGGCGACATCAGGCCTTCACCTCGGGCCGACGAATCGGGCACGGCCGATCCGGCCAACCAGCAAACCGCCAAAAATCCTAGGGTGATCCGGGAACATCCGGCGAACGGGCCGGCGGGGCGGCGAACCGTTTCGCGGCCGCAATCAAGTTCGTGGTCGCAATCAGGCGTGAAGGACACGAGAAATCATCCGAAAAGGGGAAAGAAAAGACGTTTGTCGAACCCGAGCACAGGGTTTCTCGACGAGTTCCTCGGGGGCGCCTCGTGAGATTTTCGCAGGGATCCACGCGGACCGACGATTGACGCCGCGTCGGCGGGGCGTAATTTGTCAGCCTCGAAACCTTTCGCCGGCCGCTCGAATCGGACTCCAGTTTAACTGGCCGATCGCCCGCTGGCGAATTCAGGTTCTCGCTTTCTACGACGAAGACCGGCCGGAGCGTTCGATGAAATTGAATTTACCCAAGCACCGTATTTTGATGATCGTCGGCGACTTCGTGGAGGATTACGAAGCGATGGTGCCGCTACAGATCCTGCAAACGTTGCAACAAGACGTCGTGACGGTTTGCCCGGACAAGACCGCCGGTGATCACGTCGTCACGGCGATCCACGATTTCGAAGGTCATCAGACTTACAGCGAAAAACCCGGGCACCGCTTCGCCGTCACCGGTGACTTCGCGGCGATCGATCCGGCCGATTTTGACGCTTTGGTGATCCCGGGCGGGCGGGCGCCGGAGTACCTGCGGATGAACGAGCGAGTGTTGGAAATCGTCAGACATTTTTTTGAAGCTGAAAAGCCGGTCGCCGCGATCTGTCATGGCCCCCAAATTCTGGCCGCCGCGGGAGTCTTGAGCGACCGCCAGTGCAGTTGCTATCCGGCCGTTTCCGCCGAAATCACGCTCAGCGGGGGGCAATACGTGGCCCCGGCGGCGACGATGGATTCGGTGCACGTCCAAGGCAACTTGGTGACCGCGCCGGCGTGGCCCGCCCATCCGGCGTGGATGCGGGCCTTCGTCGAATTGTTGTCTGAACCGACAGCCGAATAGGGCCGACAGCCGAATAATGCCGCGCCGCAATCGCCGACCCTTGCGATTTGTCTTGACGCCGATTCGGCCTCTGGGCTACCAGCGGGTCTGACGAACGGGTTCGATGGGACGCAAACGGCGCTGGCGATGGCAACCGAGACGGGAAAGAAAATCAAAAAGCGTTTCGCGGTGCCCTACGCTTGCTACAAGCTGTTCACCAAGCGGGGATCGTTCATCCTGGACTCCGGCTGGGTCGAGAGCATTCGCACCAGCACGCCGTGCGATCGGGCGGGCGATCCGGTTCCTTGGATGAATTACAGCATGGTCGATTTCGTTCGCGAGAGGCTGAACGATTCCGTCGACGTGTTCGAGTTCGGCAGCGGTTATTCGACCTGCTTCTTCGCAAAATACTGTCGGAGTGTCACCTCGGTCGAATACAACCCGGGCTGGCTGGCGCGGGTTCGCGCGATGGTTCCCGACAACGCACGCGTCCTGCAGCAGCACGAAGACGTCGACGGCGATTACTGTCGCAGCATCGCCGGGCAACAGCGATCATTCGATCTGGTCGTCGTCGACGGTCGCGATCGCGTCAACTGTGTCCGCCAATCGGTCGACCATTTGACCCGCGGCGGCGTGATCTTGTTGGACGACACCGAGCGGGAACGTTACCGGCCGGCCTTCGATTTTTTGGCCGGGCATGGGTTTCGACAGCTGACCCTGAGCGGGGTCAAACCGGGAACGCCGTGCCGATGCCAGACGACGATCTTTTATCGTGACGGCAACTGTTTCGGAATCTGAGCCGACGGTTTCGGGCCCGGCGGCACGCCCCGGGGCGTCGAAGGATCGCCGCGGAAATTTTGTCGGGAAACTTCTCTTGTCCGCAAGCCGACCCTGCCGCTAGGATCGCCGGTGAAACTCGCTGGTGTGGGGTTCGCACGCGCGGTCAGGACGGCCGCCCGGTCCCGCGAAAGCTTTACAGTTACTTGCCAAGGAAATAGCCATGGGCGGAGTCCCGGTGCTACTGATGGTCGCCGCTTTGGGCGTCGACTTCGGATGGATCCCCGACGACGGCGGTGGTGTCCAGTACATCATCCAGGTCGGGCCCGAGAAACTGGCCGACGTCCGCCGGGCCGGTGAGATCGTCAGCACGATCCCGCCGGAGGTTCGCGGGCACGTTTCGAAAGTCGTGATTCGGCTCGGTGAAGGCCCCTTGCCGCGAGAAATGCCTCGGCGGACGAGTCGAAAAACCGGCTACGGCGCGATCGACGCCCGAGACGATCTGAATCAGGACGAGCGGGATCACCTCGCCATGCCCATCCCGGCCCTGCCGCCGGGAGAAGCCCAGCCAGCGGGGAAAACAGTACGCCCCATCCCCGGGCCGGAAACCGACCGCGTCTCGCGTCGCCTGATGAAGCCGGCCCCGAATCCTCAGGGCGGATTCACCCTGCCGGGCTTCGGTAGTCCCGCCGCCTCGACGCAAAGCGCTCCCTCCACCCGATCCCGGAGTTCCGCCACCGGCGGCAGCACGTCCGGGATCGTCGCCCCCCCATCGCCTGGCGTGTCGCCGATGGCCACCAGCCGAGCCGGCGGACCATCGACCGCTCCGTCGAACCAATTCGGCACGACGCCCGGCAATGCTTGGCGAAGCGAATACGATCAAAGCTTGCCGCCATCGACGCGGTCCGCCGCCGACACCCCGAATCCGTTTCGGGCCGCGGCAAGTCAGTCGCCCAACGGTGCCGGAGCGTCTCGAGCCGGCTCCGGTTCGGCGTCCAGCTTCGGCCAATTGCCTGCCGGTTTCGGCGACGGAAGTGGTCGATCGAGCGGATCGAACGCCCAACCCGACCCGGTTCGATCCGACCCGAATCGGTCCGGCCGAAGCGAGTACACGTTCCGGAATTTTGACGAGGTTTACGGGCCGCCTTACGATCCGACCGGTGGGGCGTTCCGGAACCAGGGTTCGACGATTGACGGCGGCAACGGCGACCGATACGACACACGCTCGTCGGCCGACGCCGCCCGCTCGACCGATTTCGACGGCGGTTCACGGACGAACAATGCCGCGCCGCCTTTCGCATCGACGACGACCAGCGTTTCGCAAACCTGGAACCGCTTGGATCCGAAAGACGTGGCCTACCTGCGTGATCAAGGTTGGACCCCCGAGCTATACGAACGCTTTCGCCTGGGTGGCGGCAACTTTTACAAGGCCACGATCCCCATCGACGAAGACCGTTTTCCGATCAGTGCGGACGGCCGGCGGGTCAAGCAGCAGGTGCCGTTCGAGATCGATCGTGGCCTCGCCACGACCACGGGCGTTCCCAGTTACGACCAAAGAGACGCCACCGCGAACGGCCGATACTCCCAACCTGGCGACAGTCGCTTCGTCGACGGCCGCCGCGATTCGACAGCGACCGATCCGCGTTACGGGGATTCACGTTACGCCGACGGGAGCAGTGCGAGGTCGCCGAACAACGGGGATCCGCGATCGGCGATCGATCAGCAATCGTCCGCCGTCGACCCTCGTCGCGAAGACCGGTCTTCAGTCGATCGTGATTGGAGACGTGAAGAAACCCGATCGAACGGTTGGCCGCGCGTACCGTCGCTTGACCGATACGGGTACGACGATGAGCTCGCCGACCGACCGATCCGCCGTGCCAGCCTTTCGGACGCCCGGTTGACCGAGGAAGAACTGCGGATCGAACGGTTGAGGGAGGAAGAAGCCCGTTTGGACGCGCGTTACCGAGCACGGCTCCGCGAGGAGGAACAGCTCCGCTTGGCCGCTGCCGAACGCGACGAACGCCGGGCAGCGGGATCCGCCGGGGCGGTCTCGAGTGCGAGCGACCTTGGCAAGGGCGGCACGGCGGCTTCTCAAGCCACCGACGTCGGGCAGTCCGCATCGTCGGGGCAGCAGGGCGGCGATCTTCGCGAGCGAAAATCGATCACCAATCAGCCCATGTTCGGCACGTTTTTCATCTTGTCGATCCTGGCAAATTTTTATCTGGTGTATTGGCTGAAGGGATTGCGGGAACAGTTTCGAGAGACCGTGGCGACGCGACGTGCGGCCGCCAGCACGATCGTTTCGGACGGGTGAGTCCCGCTGAAGGACCGTTTGTCGCATTCCGAACGGGCCGTGATTCAATTTGAGCGTCCTGGTTTCGCCTCGCAGAAGCTCCGAGCGAAAGACATTCGCCCCGCAGGGGATGTCTTTTTTCCAAGACTTTTCAAAATTTTGTTCGCTTTAGGGCAAATTCCTTCATTTCATGCGGTCCAAATCTGTTCGCTTTGCGTACAATTTCGTACCTCTGTCAGGGGAAAATAAACTGTCCGAATGGGCAGGCGCAATCTACGCCATATGATCTTTTGCCGGTCGCCGGTTCAGAAGATTCACAATTGAGCTGCCCTAACGGGGGGCACGGCTGGTGGTCTGCTTTTCGACTTACCTCGGCCGTTTCACACAAATAGCTTTTCATCCTACGGGAAATAAAAAATGTCAAAGAACGTACTGATCGTCGACGATCACGAGATCGTCCGCATGGGGTTAAAAATCGCCCTGGAACCGACCGACATCAACATCATCGGCGAAGCGAAATCCGCCGTCGAAGCTTTGGAGTCGGTACAAAAGTTGAATCCCGATGCGGTGTTGCTGGACATCCGTATGGAGGGCGGCGACGGTTTGAACACGCTGGGTCGTTTGAAGTTGGACTTCCCTGATTTGCCGATCCTGTTGTTTTCGGCTTACGACAACCCGACTTACATCGCCCGCGCGGTCGCCTTGGGGGCGGCGGGTTACGTCTTGAAATCGTCTCCCAACGAGCGTCTGATCGAGGCTTTACAGATCGCGCTTTCGGGCGAATCGGCTTGGACCCGCGAGGAACTGCGACGCGTCACCGGTGCTTTGGCCACGCCACGGATGAGTCAGGACATCGAGGTGCCGCTGACCCAGCGGGAAAGCGAAGTGATGCGTCAGATGGCTCTGGGTTTGACGAACAAAGAGATCGCGAAGATGCTAGGCATCAGCTACGAAACCGTCAAAGAGCACGTCCAGCACATCCTTCGCAAGATCGGCGTTTCCGATCGCACGCAGGCGGCCGTTTGGGCGGTCCGCAAAAACCTCGTGTAGAAGAACCTCGCGTAGAAGTCTGAAAGTCTCCATCGCCCATGCCGCAATCGGATCTGAAGTCGTTCGCCCTTTCGATGCGAACGGAACGTTACGACTATCGAACTCCGATGAAATTTGGCGGCCGCGTGGTCAAAGACGTCACCGTGGCTTCGGTGGACTGTCAGGCCGAATCCGGGAAGGGGCCGGCCCGAGGTTTCGGGTCGATGACCATGGGGGTCGCCTGGGCTTGGCCCGACCCGCGGCTCGGCGACGATGACAAACTGGAAATCATTCTGGAACTGATGGAGCGGTTGGTCGACCTGTTCAACGGGTCCGCACCTTGCGGACATCCTCTGGAAATCTGTCATCAATTAGCGGCCGAGCGATCGGCCATCGCCGACCAGATCTACATGGAACGTGGTCTGGGCGAAACGATCCCGGAACTGGCGATCCTTTTGGCGTCGTCGCCCATCGAGGCGGCCCTGTTCGATGCTCACGGAAAGGCCGCCGGACGGAGCAGCTACGAACTTCTGAGCGAAGACCACTTGCCGGGCGACCTGTCGCGTTTCTTGGGCGACGATTTCGCCGGTGTCCGACTGGGCGACTTGATCCGGACGACGCCGACGGCCGAGATGCCGGTTTATCATTTGGTCGGCGCCCTCGATCCGCTGACCGGGTCCGACGTCGACCAACCGGTCGGCGACGGATTGCCCGAGACGCTGGGCGATTGGATCACGCGGAACGGGTTGTCGCATCTGAAAATCAAGCTGGCCGGCGACGACCTGCGGTGGGACATCGATCGGGTCGATCGCGTGTTCGGCGTCGCGGGTCAGACGCGGCCGGAGCTGGGGGGCGACTGGTCGTTTTCGCTGGACTTCAACGAACGCTGCGAAGACGAAGATTACGTCCTGCGGATGCTGGAAGGGCTGGCCGAGCGATCCCCCGAATCCCTGGCTTGCATCGGCTACATCGAACAACCCACGCGGCGCGATCTGGAGCGTCCGCCGATCGTGACGATGCACCGCGTGGCCGAGCGGATGCCGGTCGTGATCGACGAATCGCTGGTGGATTTACGGAGCCTGCGAACGGCGATTTCGCAAGGCTACAGCGGCATCGCGTTAAAGGCATGCAAGGGTCACAGCGAAGCATTGTTGCTCGGGGCGGTCGCCGTTCGCGAACGACTGTATTTGTGTGTTCAGGATCTGACCTGCGTCGGTGCCTCGCTGCTGCATTCGGCGTCGCTGGCCGCCCACATCCCCGGAGTCGCGGCGGTCGAGAGCAACGGTCGTCAGTATTGTCCCCAAGGCAACGAGCGTTGGATGGACGACTTCGGCGACTTCTTTGAGATTCGTGGCGGCCGCATCCCGACGGGACGTCTCGGCGGCGCCGGCTTGGGCTACGGCGACGATCCGGCATGGCAGGCTGTCGCGGAGACGTGACGCCGACCGTGCCGCCGTCCCGACGATCCGCTCGCCCCCGTGGGTGAGCCGAGTTTCTCCGAAAAGGCGTTTTCCACCACGATCGGCCTGTCAACGCGGGGCTACAATGAGACCGGGTGGTGAGAACGATCGAAACTTCGACGGGCCGGAAAGGTTTCATCGGATATGAATACTTTACGCTTATTGGCGGTGTTTTCCGCCCAGGTGCTGTTGGTTTCCAGCTTGGCCGCCCAGCCGCCCGGTCGCGGCGGTGGTGACGACGACGGTGGCGGATTCGGCGGCCGCGGCGGATTCGGCGGTCGCGGCGGCGATTCAGGTGGTCGCGGCGGGTTCGGCGGACGTGGCGGTGGTGACAGTGGCGGCCGTGGCGGATTCGGTGGCGGACCGCCCGGGGGCGGATTCGGCGGTCGCGGCGGTGGGCCTCCCGGCGGCGGTTCCAGCAGCCGCGGTGGCGGGATGGATCCGTCCAGCTTCCTGAAACGACTCGACAGCAACGGCAACGGCGTCCTGGAACCTAGCGAACAGCAAGGCCCGGCATCGTTCCTGATCAGCCGCATGCAACGCGAAGATCCCAGCATCAAGGCCGGCAGCCCGATCCCGCTATCGAAATTCACCGAGGCGTTCGAAAAGATGCGTGGCGGCGGCGGGCGTGGCTCCGGACGGGGCGACGACAATGCGGCCAACGAGGCGATGGAGGTCGAGCTGTTGGTCCCAGGTTTCGACGCCGTGGTCGAAGACTTGCCCGTGCTCGGATTCGGATCGGCGGCGGAGATGTTGGCCGTACCGGTCGACGAACAGGACCGTCGCGAAGCGCAAGAACGAATGCAACGTTACGACCGAAACCGCGACGGCCTCCTCTCGAAAGACGAAATGAGCCGGTTCAGCGGCGACCCGATGGCGTTCGATCGCAACAAAGACGGCAAGTTGAACATCGACGAGCTGGCCGTTCGCTACGCCCGTCGACGCGAAGCGACCGAGGAAGCCCGCAACCGGTCTCGGGACGATCGGCGTTCACGTGACGAAGACGAAACGGTCGATTTGGTCGACCGGTACGACGGCAGGAAATCGTTTCGCATCGAACCTTCGTCGCGTTCGACCGAGGGTGTGCCCGGCTGGTTCTTGGATCGTGACGCCGACAAAGACGGACAGGTGTTGATGGCCGAGTACACCGACGAGTGGTCCGACGCGAAGGTGAAAGAATTCCTCGGCTGGGACCGCAACGGCGACGGAACGGTGACGATCGACGAAGCGAGGGTCGGCGTGGAGAAAGGCCCGGTCTCACGGGACGGTGAAGCGCCGGTCGTGGTCGCCAAGTCCGCCGAACCGGCGGTCGCGGGTGACGTCGAAGTCGATGACAAGCTGATGTCCTACGCCGAACGGATCGTCAAGCGATACGATTCCAACGAGGACGGTCATTTGACGCCTTCGGAATGGGAGAAAATGTTGATGAAACCCGTCGGCGCCGACACCGATCGCGACGGCAAAGTCAGCATCCGGGAATACGCCGAATCGATGGCCCGTCGCCGCAAGTAACCCTTCGGCCACCTACCACGCTCTCGGGTTTGCGTGCAGAATCGTCGACTCCGTCGCAAACGATCCTTCGCAGGCAACCATGAATCAACCTCCGGCCACACCTTCCAACGCTTCGAACGCTTCCGCCGCCGAGCCAGACCTGACCGATCCCCGCGCCGCTCGCCGCGCGAAACTGGAAAAGATCGCCGAACTCGGAATCGATCCGTTCGGTCAACGATTCGATGACCGTCAATGGATCGGCGACTGTCACGCGATGGCCGACCGAATCCGGTTCGTCACGGCCGCCGGTGAGACGCTGGATTTGCCCGATTTCGGCGACGATTCGCTCGATTACCGCAAATGGAAAACGGAAAACGGACCCGGCGAAGAAACCGGGCCGACGGTCCGTGTCAGCGGACGCGTGATGCTGGCCCGGCCGACCGGCAAGCTGATCTTTTTGAACATCAAGGACTGGACCGGCAACCTGCAAATTTTCGTCGGCAAGAATCAAGTCGGTGACGATTTCGAATTGGCCAAACTGTTCGATCTGGGCGACTTGGTCGGTGCCCAGGGCCGACTGGGGCGAACGAACACCGGCGAGCTGACGGTCTTTGCGGAAAAATTGTTCTTCCACACCAAGATGCTGGAGGTCCCGCCGGAAAAACACGCCGGATTAACCGATCCGGATCTGAAACAACGCATGCGTTACGCCGACCTGGCGTTCAACGACGGCGTCACCGAAACGTTTTTGGATCGAACCAAGATCGTCAAGTCCATCCGACAGACGCTGGACGACGACGATTACTGCGAAGTCGAAGGCCCGACTTTGCACACGATCGCCGGCGGCGCGGCCGCCCGACCGTTCGCCACGCACCACAACGCGCTGGACATGCCGTTGACGATGCGAATCGCTTTGGAATTGCACCTGAAACGGTTGATGGTCGGCGGCATGGAACGCGTTTATGAACTCGGACGCGTGTACCGCAACGAAGGCATCAGCCCTCGACACAACCCCGAGTTCACGATGTTGGAGGCCTATCAAGCCTATGGCAACTACGAAACGATGATGGACCTGACGCAGCGTTTGGTGATCGGCGCGATCGATGCGATCGGCGGCGGCTATGTTCGACCTTATGGCGACAAGACGATCGATTTCACCCCTCCGTTCAAACGTGCCACTTACGCCGAACTTTTCGTCCGAGCCACCGGAATCGATCCGGCCGACGACGCGGCGGTGCTCCGACTGGCCGGCGACCTCAAGATCGGTACCGACGGCAAGCACCCCGACGTCGTCCGCAACGAAATCTTTGAGGAAAAAGTCGAAGACACGCTGGAAGGTCCGATCTTTGTTATCGACTATCCGGCCAGCATCTGCCCGCTGACCAAACGAAAGGCCGACAACCCGGCGATCGCCGAGCGATTCGAGTTGTTCATTCACGGGATGGAATTGGCCAACGCGTACACGGAACTGAACGATCCGGATTTACAGCAACAGTTGTTCGAAACGCAGTTGCAAGGCCAAGACGAGGAAGATTCGATGGCCAAGATGGACCACGATTTCGTCCGCGCCCTTCGTTACGCGATGCCGCCGGCCGGAGGACTGGGCGTCGGCATCGACCGCTTGGTGATGCTGCTGACCAACAAACGCAGCATCCGCGACGTGATCCTGTTTCCGCTACTGCGCCCCGAAAAATGATTCGACCCGATTGTCGGCCAAGCTTTGCAAGGCGTCGTCGATGTCGACTTCCAAGCGGCGACGTTCCAAAAAGTAGCTGACGTTTCGAAAACCGCAGGACTTCAACAGGGCCAAGCCCTCGTCGAATCCGTCACCGACCCGCAGCGGCGTGTGGGCGTCGGCCCCGAGGGTGATCGGGATGTCGCGGTGCCGGATTTCCCGCAGCATGTCGGGGAACGGATTCATTTCCGGGATCGTTTTGTTCGCGCCCGAAGTATTCAATTCCATCGCCACACCGGTCGCGGCGATGCGGTCGAGCTGCGGCCGGATGTCTTCCAAGACATCGTCTCGGTCCCAAGCCTTGACCGTAAAATTCTTGACCAAGTCGGGATGCGAAATCGAATCGAACAGCCGCGTCTCGGCGGCATCGGCCAGCAATCGAAAATAGGTCCGTTGGACTTCCCGTAAATCCTCTTGCCAGTAGCGGTCACGAAACTCGGGGATCTGGGGATGCACGCTGCCCAGGACGAAATGGAAATCATTTCCGGCGAGCTGTTTTTCCAGATACGCTTCGTGACCGGCGAAGTAATCGGCCTCCAATCCCAAACGGACATCGACACGCCCGGTCCACCGAGCCGTCGCTTCGGCGACCAAGTCGACGTAACGATCCAGTTCGTCTTCACGCATCCGAACCCGCGACGAAAAGCCGTCGGGCATGGGATTGTGGCACGTCACGATCAAGCCTTTGAGCCCGACTTTTTCCGCCACCTCCGCGTACTCCGTCGGCCATCCCTCGGCGTGCTTGCAAAGCGGCGTGTGACAGTGCGATTCGTAAAGCAAAGGTTCGATCATCAATCCGTGGGCGAAAAGAGGGAATCCCGAGCAGGAAGAGACCAAAGACGAGGCTGGCGGTTTGTTCCGGATCGAAAAACCGGATCAAGGCGTCGGGAGTCAGGGACCGGGTTTCGGCAACGCTTCGCTACCTTCGTCGTTCCGACTGCGTTTGTTCAGGTACATTTTGATGGGAACTTCTCCGAACGACAAATGATCTCGCAGAATGTTCAACAGGAATCGCAAATAGTCCTTGGAAAACGCTTTCGGTTCGCTGCACATCAGCACGATCGTCGGCGGCTCGGTCGAGACTTGGGTCGCGTAGTAAATCTTGGGTCTTCGGTTCTGATACAGTGGCGGCGGATGCGACGCGACGGCTTCGCGGATGATTCGGTTCAGCACGCCGGTGCTGACGCGGCTGCGTGCCTGTTTGAATAACATCTGCGCGTGATTCAGCAGTGTCTTGACGTTCTTGCCGGTCTGGCCGGTGATGAAGGCGATCGGGGCGTAGGCCAAGGTCGGGAACTGGCCCCGCAGGTATTTCACCCAACGGTCGGTCGGCAGTTCGCCTTTGAGCAAGTCCCACTTGTTGATCACAAAGATGCACGGCTTGTGGTGCTCCATGACGTAGCCGACCAGTTGCTTGTCGACTTTGCTGGCTTTTTCGGTGGCGTCGAAGAACATCAGCACGACGTCGGCGCGGCGGATGCTTCGCTGGGCACGGTGCGTGCCGTAGTATTCCAAGTCCGTCCGCACGCTTTTGCGTTTCCGCAATCCCGGCGTGTCGATGGCGATGAAGCTTTGACCGTCCATTTCAAAGACCACGTCGACGCTGTCGCGGGTCGTCCCTGGGATCTCGCTGACGATCATGCGTTCGTCCTCGGCCAAGGAATTGACGAACGTGCTTTTACCGACGTTGCGGCGTCCGACGATCGTGACTTTCATCTGCGGCGGATCGGCGGATTCGTCCTCGTCGATCTCCGGCAGGCGTTCGAGAATCAATTCCAGCAATTTGTCGCGGTTGCGATTTTGCGTCGTGCTGACGCACACGACGTGGCCGCGACCGAGTCGATGAAACTCGTCGACCATCGCGTCCATGTGTTCCTGGTCGGCCTTGTTGGCGACCAAGATTACGGGTCGCTGAATCCCACGCAGGCGTTCGGTCACCATCTCGTCCAACGGCATCACTCCGGTTTGGACGTCGACGACCAACAGAATCACGTCGGCCACGGCGATCGCCGCTTCGATTTGACGCTGGACGTCGGCGGTCAGGTTGTCGGTGTCTTCGACCCCCATGCCCCCGGTATCGATCAGTTCGAAAAACCTTTCCTCGTCCTCCAATTCGATCAGCGTCGTCATGCGGTCGCGGGTGACGCCTTCGAAGTCATCGACGATGGCCAATCGGCGTCGCGCCAACCAATTGAAAAGACTACTTTTGCCGACGTTCGGGCGGCCGACGATGGCGACTTGGGGGACAGGCATGGGAGAAGCGGAGGAGGGGGGGAAGATCGGAACGAGGGATGCGGAACCGAATGATTCCGAGAAAAGACCGGCCGGTTAGGGTAGACAGGTCGGTTAGCGTAGACCGGGCGAATCGATTGACCTAGAGGCGTCCCCGCGTTTTGCCCCGTCGTCGGGGCGGTTTCGGGCAGCCAATTTCGTGCCACAATGGATCCCCAACGCCCGATCTCCGACCGGCCTTTTCGACTCGTTCCCCTCATCGACGTTCCGCGTCCCGATTCGCCATGCGTGCCGACGAAATTCTTGAATCGACCAGCCGGCTCGCCGGGCACCTCCGCCGCAGCGGCGTGTTGTGGTTGCCCGCAGCTGGCGAGGACGCGGTGCGACAGTTGGCTGATTCCTTCGCCTCATCCGACGCTGACGACGCGGCCGCGCGGGATGCGTCCCCCCGATCAAGCGACTCGTCCCGCGGCCCGGTCAGGCGACCGTCGATGTCGGAAAGTTCGGCCCGGCGGCCGACCGGATCCGCTTTGCTGCCCGCCCTCGGCTCGGTTCCGCAATCTTATCCCGGTGACCCGCTGCCGCCAGACGATCGTGGGGCGCACTTGAAGGAAGCGGCCGGTCGGGTGGCCGGATGCACGCGGTGTCCGGAATTGGTCGCCTGTCGAAAACAGACCGTCTTTGGCGAAGGAAATCTGCAACCGAGGTTCGCGTTTTTCGGCGAAGGCCCCGGAGCCGACGAGGATCGCACGGGACGACCGTTCGTCGGACGGGCCGGCCAATTGCTGACCAAGATGATCGAAGCCTGCAAATTGACCCGTGAAGAGGTGTACATTCTCAACACCGTCAAATGCCGTCCGCCGGGAAACCGAAACCCCGAAGCGAACGAAGTGGAGAACTGCCGCGAGTACTTCGAAGACCAATTGTCGACCTTGCGACCGGAGTACATCGTGTGTTTGGGGGCCATTGCCGCACAATCTTTGCTGCGAAGCAAGTTGTCGGTGGGCAGGCTGCGAGGCGGCTTTCACAGGTATTTTGATAGCAAAGTGATTGTGACGTATCACCCGGCATATCTGCTGCGAAACCCGTCGGCCAAGAAAGCGGCGTGGGAAGATTTGCAACTCATGCTGCGAGATGCTGGCATTTCATTGACGTCCGGAAAATGAACCGAAGCGGTCTCCGGAGAAATTTCTCTCTTGACCCATTTTCCGAGATGCGAACAATTCGACCATGGCGATGCAATGACTGCGTCGTCCACGACGAATGAGCGTCGTGAAACAAACTGACGTCACGCAGGGAGGCTTCCAATGCGTCAGACCACCGATTCGATTTCTAGCGCCGCTACGTCATCCGAGACCGCGGTTTCCTACGCCGGTTCGACCGACAAACGTTCGGTATCTTTGTCCGGTGTGCTACCCGAAGCCCGCTTTTTCAGTGGCCGGGACATCGCGTGCGACGAGTACTTGGATGATCTGAAAGATGCACCGGAGGGCGATTGGCAAGGCAAATTGATCGTCTATCGCATCGGCAAGGTCGACCCGATGCTGGTGGTGGCCGCCGCGATGGCGCGAGGGGCTGCCGGGATCCTGACCGAACAAGTCTTGCCCTGTCCCTTGCCGCAGTGCATCGTGCCGGATGTCGAGCACGCCCTGGGCAAACTGGACGCCGCGCTGCTGCACCGTCCGGACCGAAAACTGTTGACCGTCGGCGTCGTCGGTTCGGCCGGCAAGACGACGACAAGTTTGCTGGTTTCTACGGTGCTTCGCGGTGCCGGCATCCGCGTGGCGTACCAGAACGATTTGGGCGAATGCGACGGTGTCGTCCAAGTCACTCCGGAAACCCGACGAAACGGGGGAAGCCCCTTGATCCGCTGGATCGGTGAAGCGGTCGATGCGGACAGCCAAGCGGCGATCATCGAACTGAGCGAAGATCACTTGCGACGCGGCGACTACGACGCCATCGAATTCGACGTCTTGATCATGACCGGCACGACCAGCAATCAAGACGACTTCGGCCCGGCGGCGTTGTCATGCGCGATCGAACAGCTGACCCGCGACGGCATCGTTATCGTGTCGGCCGACGACAAAGTTGGGGCCCGCTTGGTCGCCGATGCCGGCGTCCGAACGATCACTTACGGGCTTCGCGGGGCCGCCGACGTGTCCGGCAAGATCATCGACCAGTCCGACCACATCACGACATCGTTGATCACTTACGACGACACGACGCTGGCGATGGAAACGGCGCTGTGCGGATCGGCCATGGCGGCGAACCACTTGGCGGCGATCGCTTTCGGGTTGTTGATCGATCGACCGCTGACGGTGGTCGTGGAAGCCTTGGGCGTCGTACGTGAACTTCCCGGTCGCAACCAAAGATTGACGCATGAACAAGCCGCCGACGTCGTCTTGGACGTGGCTCGGACTCCGGTGCAAGTCGCCGCTGCGCTACGGGCGGCACGATCGATGCGAGGATCCGGAAAACTCTGGTGCGTGCTGGCGATCGATGCCGATCACGACGCCTTGCAATTGACCCAATTCGGCCGACTGATGGAACGTTTCGCCGATCACGCCATCGTCACGTCCAGTCACGACGCCAAACCGAGTTTCTTGAAGCGATCGCACGACGTTTTGGATGGCGTTCAGAAATGCGCCGCGTTTCGATTGGTCGCCGATCAAAACCGAGCGATCGACTGGGCGATGCAGGAAGCCGGCGATCTGGACACGGTGTTGGTTTTGGGCGGCGTGTCGGCCCGCAGCGCACGTCAGCAGCGCACCGATCTGGAAACGCTGGCGAATAAGATCGAAACCGCGTCGCGAGAACACGCCAACCCCCGGCCCGCATTCCGGGTCGTCGGTTGAGCGAACAAGGGGCCGGGATCCGAGCTTTGGGAATGCCGTTTCTTTAGGGCGATCGCCCCTGGCGAACGTCCAGCATGACCTCGCCGAGCGCGGCGGCCAGCGGGTCATCGTCGGCACCGCAAAACCCCCAGTGCTCGCGTCGTCGCCAGCCTTCGGCGTATTCGAATCGTCCGCTCATGCGGCCCGTTTCGCCGCTGCCGAGCTTCATGTTTTCCAGGTAGCTGTCCATGCCTTGGCTCCTGTCCAACCATTCTTTCTGGCTGGCGTGACAAGCCAACGCCTCGGTCTTCCGCTGCATCACACTGCTCACGTCGACATAAAAGTGCGGAATGACCGCTTCGCCGGTCGGGCGTCGATTGCCGACCGGCTGGGCATGATAGACGGTGACCGGATCATCAAACGTTTCCAGTTCGGGATCACTTTCGAAGTTGGGCATCGCGTGGGTGAACGCGGCGCTGACGGCCAAGCGACACGCGTTTTCGTGGTCTTCCATGTAGTCGCTGGGTGAATGCGTCAGCAGAATCGTCGGCTTGGCGCGACGCACGACGGCGGAAACCTTCCGCAACAAGTCCGTCGTGTAGGCGATCTCCATGTCCGGGCAAATCGGTTCATAAAAAGTCGCGTTCATTTTGTCGCACGCGGCTCGGGCTTCGGCCAGCCTCGTGGCCGCCGTGTCGGCGCGGTTCATGACAGTCGAACCGCGACAGCCGTCGGCCAAATTCATGTAGTGAAGGTCCCAGCCTCGATCTTTTAACAGCAACAGGGTCCCCGCCATCAAAAATTCGATGTCGTCGTGGTGGGCGGCGATGGCGAGAACAGCGGGCATCGTGAAAGCTGAGTCTGGATCCGTGCGGAAAAAAATGAAAAACGACTGCGTGCGGCTACCAGCATACAAAACCGACGCGGTCCCGTCGGCCGCTCGAGTGTTTTTGCTGGGGTAAGATGAAAGCGAGGTCTTGTCGTGTTTTTTGCAAGCACGTTAAAACGTCCCCTCAAAGTCGTCCGTTGACCGAATCATTCGTTCCCCGTCTTGAAGGCCCCGAGTCTGATGAAAGCCGCTTGTCTGCATGAAACCGGCCGACCCGACAGCATTCGCATCGAAGACGTCGATTCGCCGACGCCGGGAGATCAACAGGTCTTGATCAATGTCGAAGCCGCTTGTGTCAACCCGATCGACACCTATGTTCGCGGCGGCGTGATCGCATTCGACTTGCCCGATCCGTACTTCCCCGGCTGTGACGCGGCTGGAACGGTCGCCGCGGTCGGCCCGTCGGTCAAGCAATTCCGAGTCGGCGACCGCGTCTGGTGCACCAACCAGGGCTTGCTCGGACGTCAGGGCACGTTTGCCCAACAGATCGCCGTCGACGCCCAGTGGTGTTACGAGACGCCGGACAACGTCTCCAGTGAAGACGCCGCCGCGAACGCGTTGGTCGGGGTGACGGCGCATTTGGGTCTGTTTCGCGAAGCCGATTTGCAGCCCGGCGAAACCGTCCTGGTCATCGGCGGCACCGGCGGAGTCGGATCGATGGTCGTCCAGATGGCCAAAGCTGCCGGCGCGAAAGTCATCACGACCGCCGGTTCGGAAGACAAGAAAGCTCTGGCGAAAACGCTGGGGGCCGACGTCGTGATCGACTACCACACCGAATCCATCCCGGAGATCACCAAGTCCGTCGCACCGGCGGGGGTCAACGTCTTTTGGGAGACCCGCCGCGAACCCGATTTCGACTCGGCGATCGATTTGATGGCCGAAAAAGGGCGGATGGTCTTGATGGCCGGTCGTGACGCGAGGCCGACGTTTCCGGTCGGGCCTTTCTACGTCAAGGAATGCAGTTTGCACGGCTTCGTGATGTTCAAAGGCACGCCGATCGAACTCCGCAAGGCCGCCGAGCAGATCAATGCGTGGATGGCCGACGGAAAACTGAAAGCCAACATCGGTGCCCGGTTCCCCTTGGATCAAGCCGCCCGGGCGCACGAGCTTCAGGAATCCGCGACGCTCAACGGGAGCGGCGAATTGGTCGGCAAGATCGTGATCCGAGTCCCGCCGCTTTGACCCCACCGCTTGAAGCCTATTGCGATGACCACACCCGACCATCAACGACCGCCGCCCGGCGAGGAATCGCGCAGGTCATCGGTTGCCGTTCCCGACTTGTGCCCCGATGATTTGGCCGACGACCATACGGCCGACAAGATCCGCGAGCGTCTGGATCTCGGGCATCGCCAAGGTTACCTTCCCGACTTCATTTACGGCGCGATCGACGGAACCGTGACCACCTTTGCGGTGGTTTCGGGAGTCGCCGGCGCGGAGTTGTCCAGCAGCATCGTGATCGTGTTGGGCTTGGCCAACTTGGTCGGCGACGGTTTCAGCATGGCCGCCAGCAACTACTCCGGTGCCCGCGTCGAACGTCAACTGCACGAGAAGGCGCGTGCCCGCGAAGCCGCCGAAATCGAAGTCTATCCCGAGGGCGAACGCGAAGAGGTCCGTCAGATCTATGCCGCCAAGGGGTTCCAAGGCGAGGATCTGAAGCGCGCGGTCGATGTCATCACGTCCGACAAAGAACGCTGGATCGACACGATGATCACCGACGAGATCGGGTTGAGCTTAACGACCAGATCGCCGATCCGTTCCGCCGCCGCGACGATGGTCGCGTTCTTGGTGATCGGGTTCATCCCGTTGATGCCGTTCGTCTTGCAACTTTTCACCACGGTCACGTTCAACGCTTACGCCTGGAGTTGCACCATGACGGCCGCGGCATTCTTGTTGGTCGGCGGAATCAAATCCCGTTTCGTGGAGCAGCACTGGTCGTGGGCGGGTTTGGAAACGCTGGCCTTGGGCGGTACGGCGGCGAGCTTGGCCTACTTGGTCGGATGGTCGCTACGCGGGCTGGCAGGATGATTCGCGTTTGATCGCAAGCCTTTTTCGCTGCCTGCCAAGATTCAGGCCCGCCGGACGAAACCATGACTTCACCGCGAATAGCGTTCCCGCCCATCCCGTCACCCCACCATCACCGGACCTGACGCTGAACACGAATACAGAATTGCGACCGATCGCCCGCTTGGATCACGTCGTCAAACGTTACGGAGCACTGCTCGCGTTGGACGACGTTTCGCTTGCGATCCATCCCGGCGTGACCGGTTTGCTGGGGCCCAACGGCAGCGGCAAAAGCACGTTCATCAAGGCGATGCTGGGCTTAGTTCGGACGCATCGGGGCGAAGGGCAGATCCTCGGCAGACCTTGGCCCTCGGCGGTGCGTGAAATTCGCGATTCGGTCGGATTCTCCCCCGAAGACGATTGTTACATCGCGGGGCTCGTGGGCATCGAATCGGTCGCCTTGATGGCCGAACTGTCGGGACTGCCGCGGGTCGAGGCGTTGCGTCGATCGCACGAAGTCCTGGACTTTTGCGACGTCGGCGAGGAACGTTACCGGGAAGTCGAGAGTTATTCGACGGGCATGCGTCAGAAATTGAAATTCGCACAAGCACTCGTGCACGATCCGCCGCTTTTGATCCTAGACGAACCGACCACCGGTCTGGACCCGCAACAGCGTCGATCGATGCTCGATCGGATCGCCACACTGGGACGTGACCATGACAAAACGATTCTCCTGTCCACGCACATTTTGCCCGACGTCCGCGCCGTCTGTGATCGCGTTGTGATCTTGGTTCGCGGCAAAGTTCGTGTCGCCGACACGTTGGAGAATTTGTCCCGTCCCGCGGAGCCGACGCTTCGGGTCAGCATCCAGGGCGACTTTGAACGTTTCGCCGCCGGCCTGTCGGCGCTGGGTCATCAGGTGCGGCGGGAACGAGACGGCACGATCCGAATCCTCGGCATCGACCCGTCGCAAACGACCCGTGTCTGGAATGTGGCGTCGCAATCCGACGTCGCGATCACGTCGATGGCGCCGGCCAGGAACTCGCTGGAAGAAATGTTTTTCGACGCGACCCGGGAACATGCCCTTGCACCGGAGTCGACGTAGCCGTGGCCTTGCATGACGTCGGCTATCGAGCCTGGTCGGGTCGCAAGACGATCCGACTGACACGTCCGATCGCGATCGCCCGTAGCGGTGTGTCGTTGATTTTACGGAGCAAATGGCTGCGACTGCTGCTGCTGGGCGGTTGGCTGCCGGTGCTGTTGCCCGCGGCGATCATCTTTGTCTTTGAGTACGTTGCGACGCAGCATCCCGATGACGTTTACGCCACACTGTCCGCTCCGCCGATTCAACGTCCCGATTTGGCCGTGCGGTACGCCAGCGATCCGGAAGGCGTGCGGCACGAGATCTGGACGACGGCAATCATGACGTTCTTTCGCTATCCCCAGTTGTTCGCGATGGTGATCTTGATCGGTGTGATCACGCCGCGTTTGGTTTCGTATGACTTGCGTAGTCGCGCGTACTTACAATATTTCGCGCGGCCGTTGTTGCCGATGGAATACGTGTTGGGCAAGTCCGCGGTGATCTGGTTTTTCTTGATCGCGATCGTGACACTACCGGCGTTATTGTTGTACGTCGGGGCGGTGATGCTTTCGCCCAGTTTGAGCGTCGTCCAAACGACCTGGGACATCCCTTTACGGATTTTGGCCGCGAGCGTGGTGCTGCTGGTTCCCACGACGACCCTTGCGATGGTGTATTCGTCGCTAACCAGTGAAAGCCGATTCGCGACTTTCGCCTGGTTCGCGACTTGGTCGATGGGATTCGTCGCCTACACGTTTTTAACGTTCGCCCCCGGCCTGA
>CAYVRC010000107.1:0-20085 GCA_964453205.1 uncultured Pirellulaceae bacterium
CACCGAGAACTGGGGTTTGCCCCAAGAATGCCAGTTGCCGCAAACGACGCTGCAGCCGCGAGCTTGGGATCCGATCACGATGACCTGGAAAGCCTCCAACCTGTGTCACAAACCCTTGTACTTCGAGGAAGTCAACTTGGAACGCTACGGCCACACCGCCGGACCGATCCTGCAACCGGTGGTCTCGTCGGCCCACTTCTTTGCCAACATCGCGGTCCTGCCTTACAAGATGGGCGTGCACAGTCCTCACGAATGCCAGTACGCCCTGGGCTATTATCGACCCGGAAACTGTGCCCCGTGGATCGTCCCCCCGGTGCCGATCAGTGCCCGCGGGGCGCTCACGCAAGCGGCCGCGATGACCGGTGCGTTCTGGTTGATCCCGTGAGCCCCGCGCGGACAGTGACTGCCATGACGGGATTCGTCAGAATTCCGATGTCAGTCTTTCGGAGCCGGAAGTCTGGCGACATCCGCTCCAGTCCATCCGACACTCACTGATCGCGTGTCGCTTACTTGTCGAACCATTTCTTGACGGCGTGGACGGTCGTCGCACGTCCGGCACGGGCGATGGAGGTCGTCAGGGGGATCTCTTTCGGGCACACCGCGACACAGTTTTGGGCGTTGCCGCAAGCCGTGATGCCGCCGGGGCCGCTCAAGGCGTCCAAACGCTCCGGGCTGAGGGCTTTCCCGGTCGGATGGTTGTTGAACAGCATCGCTTGGGAGATCGCGTGGGGTCCGACAAAGGCTTGGTCAAAGGCGGCTTTCTTGCGGGCGTCGAACGCCTCGTCCGATTCACCCTGCTGCTGCGTCAGTTCGATCTTGTTGTACTGCGGGCACGCCTCCAAGCAGCAACCGCAGCTCATGCACTGGCTGAGCGGATAATTCCGCTCTTGGGTTTCACGAAGCTGGCGTTCGCCGGGGCCCATGTTGTAGTAACTGTCCACGGGGACCCAGGCTTTGACCTTTTCGAGTCCCTCGAACAGTCGCTGGCGGTCGACCATCAGGTCGCGGATCACGGGGAACTTCGTCATCGGTTCCAGAACGATTTCGTCCGGGTTTTCGGCCAACAACCGATCGACCAGAGCGCTGCAACTTTGTCGGACGCGGCCGTTAATCACCATCGTGCACGAACCGCAGACCTCTTCCAGGCAGCCGCAATCCCAAGCCACCGGATTGACTCGCTTGCCGTCCAAGTTGGTCGCCTGGGCGGCGATCCGCTGCAGGACGCTGATCACGTTCATTTCCGATTCGTACTTGATTTTGTGAAGCTCCCAGTACGGCTCTTTGCCGGGGCCGTCTTGTCGCTTGACACGGACTTTGAAGAACTCGGGGCGATTCTTGATCGTGGGTTCGAGGGCGATCATCCGTCGATCCTGGTATGAAAAATGTTGAAACGTGAATGAGTAGAAGAAAGGGGGGCGGCAAGGCCGGTTCAGGTCGGGGCCAGTTGTCGGCCCTCCGCCTTGGCTTTGGCCCGTGCTTTCCAGACCTGTTCGATGATGTCGGCGCCGACCAATCCGTACAAACGCGGACGCGGCGGAATCAGCGACGTGTCGACGTCTTCGTAAGTCAAATCGGGTGACATCGTCTGGGCGTCCCAAGTCGCGATGGTGCTCTTGAGATAACGCTCGTTGTTCGCCTCGAATTCATCGCACCATGCCTCGGCCTGCTGTCGGCGTTCGGCGGGGTCCTCGGCGGTCAACGAGGGCTTTTGGAATTCGGGTTTGTAGTGGGCGCCGCGGCACTCGTCGCGTTGCAACGCACCCTTGAGCAAGCACTTGGCCAAGGGGAACATGTCTTGCAGGGACTTGGCAAAGATCACGTTTTGGTTCGTCCAGCCGCCGGTGTCCGAAAGGCTGACCTTCATCGCCCGCCGGTGCAATTCTTCGACTTTCGCCATCGCATCGGTCAATTGATCGTTCTTGCGAACGACCGTCGCGACCCGGGTCATCAGGTCGCCGAGTTCTTGGTGGATCAGGTACGGGTTTTCGTCGCTGTCGGGGTTGCCCGTCAGCAGACTCTCGTGGCGATCGACCTGGGCCTGGCGGGCCGATTCCAACAGCGTCGGTGGGGTCTCGGCGTGTCCCTGCTTTTGATTTTCGATGTAGTTGACGATCGAAGGGCCGGTGAACAGTCCGGTGAAGATGCACGACAACAAGGAGTTCGCACCGAGCCGGTTCGCGCCGTGGTAGTGATAATCGCATTCACCGATCGCGTACAAACCTTCGATGCTGGTCATGTGGTTTTGCGGCGCTCCCGGTTCCAGCCCGCCGTCGGCGGATTTCACGTAATCGGCCCACAGCCCGCCCATGCTGTAGTGCACCGCGGGGAAGATCTTCATCGGTTCGACGCGGGGATCAACACCCTGGAACTTCTCGTAGATCTCCAAGATCCCGCCGAGTTTGCGATCCAGTTCGGCCTTGGGAATGTGCGTCAGATCCAAGTAAACGCACATCCGATCGTCTTCGACGCTCAAGCCTTCGTTGACGCAGATGTCGAAAATTTCGCGAGTCGCGATGTCGCGGGGGACCAAGTTGCCGTATTCCGGATAGCGTTCCTCGAGGAAGTAGTAACGGTCACTCTCGGCGATGTCGCGCGGGGCGCGAGGGTCCTGTGCCTGGCGGGGCACCCAGACCCGGCCGCCTTCGCCACGAGCCGATTCGCTCATCAGCCGCAGCTTGTCCGCGCCGGGAATCGCGGTCGGGTGGACTTGGATGAATTCGCCGTTGGCGTACTTGGCGCCGGCCTGGAAACAGCGGCTGGCCGCGCTGCCGGTGCAGAAGACGCTCATCGTGCTGCGTCCGTAGATCAGGCCGCAGCCGCCGGTGGCGACGACCACGGCGTCGGCCGGGAAGGCCCGGATTTCCATCGACACCATGTCTTGCGCCGTGATGCCGCGACAGCGTCCTTCCTCGTCTTTGATCGGTCCCAGGAAATCCCAGAACTCGAACTTCCGCACCATGCCCTCGGTTTCCTGACGACGGACTTGTTCGTCCAGAGCGTAAAGCAGTTGTTGGCCCGTGGTCGCACCGGCGAACGCGGTCCTCTTGTAGAGCGTGCCGCCGAAACGCCGGCGGTCGATGAAGCCTTCTCCGGTGCGGTTGAACGGAACGCCCAGGCGGTCCATCAACTCGATCACCTTGGGCGCCCAATACGCCATTTCTTTGACCGGGGGCTGGTGGTTCAAAAAGTCACCGCCGTACACCGTGTCGTCCAAGTGTTTCCACTCGTCATCGCCCAGTTGTCGGGTCTGGTCGTTGCAGCTGTTGATGCCGCCCTGGGCACACACGCTGTGCGAACGTTTGACCGGTGTCAGGCTGATCAGGTCGACCTTGACACCCAGTTCGGTCAATTTCATGACGCTGGCCAGTCCGGCCAAGCCACCACCGACGACGACGACTCGTTTTTCAGACATGATGAAGGAGGCTCGTTTTGCTTTGGAAAGGAGTTAGCTGTGTTCGGGCTGAGTTTCGATCGGCAGGGGTCAGTCGGCCAGCAAAGCGGTGGGCTTTTCGGCGGCGGGTTTCACCGGGACGAGGGGTTTTTCGGGATCGAGACGCTTTTCGGGGCGGTCATAGACCAGCCCGGCCTTCAAATTGGACTCGTACATTTCGTCTTCGATGACGCGTGCCTGCTGGGCTTCTTCGGCCGACGGAGCGACGGCGGCCCACCAGGCGGCCGTTCCGATAACCGCCAAAACGACACCGAACGCCACACAAACTTTTGTCGCCCGGGCCTGGGCCTTCGGCGAAATCCACAACCCCCAGGTGATCCCCGCGGTCCACAGCCCGTTGGCCAGGTGATAAACGCACGCCATCACGCCGACGAAGTAAAAGGTCGGCCAAATAAAACCGTCCATTTGCATGATCAAGGAACTGGCGGCATTGTACGGCTTGAAGCCCCCCATGCCGAGCTTTCCGATCAGGTTCAACCACGGCTCGGCGTGGAACCATCCGTGCAAGTGCAGCACGTGCACCATCAGAAAAACAAAGGCGATCAGTCCGGTCCAGCGTTGCCAGGTGTAGCGTTTGTTCGCCGTGAACCGGTAATGGCTGACGTTCGATTTGCCCGTCTTGGCGATCCAAACGCCTAAGACGGCGTGGAACAGCAGCGGCGCGAAGATGAACCCCCACTCGACCAAGGGCAACACACGCCCCAGGCTGTGAATCAAAAACACGGCCCGCTGGAACGTCGGGACGCCGTTGAGCAAGCTGGCGTTGGTCGTCAAATGGACGCACATGTATGCGCCCAGGGGCACCAAGCCGGTCAAGGAATGAAGACGCCGGATGGCGAATTCGTGTTTGTGAAAAAAGCTGACTTGACTGACCGCTGCGTCTGACACGTTTCTGCTGTGTTGGTTGAAAGAAAAACGTCGCCGATAGATCGGTAAAATAGGTCTACGCCGCGTAATTTAGGACGCCGCGGACTTGTCGAACAGGCCACCACGCGCTGGGCGTTGTCGGCCCGTCGCCGGACTGTGCCGCTGCGGCGCGCCGCCGAGGGGCAACATCGGCGATCGCCCCGAAAACCCATCGCGTCGGTCCACTGTGTTACCGTTAACATTCTTTGCCGTTCACGCTTGAATTCGCACCGTCGTGCGTTCAAGGCTGGTGTTCCGAGCCCTAACGAACGAAATCTTTGTCATGCCCATTTGGTGGTTGGTCGGTCTGTCGGTCGCCGTCGTCTTGATCTCGATCTTGATGTTCCGTCTGCACGCCTTTTTGACGCTGTTGCTGGCCGGTTGGTTGGTGGCCGTCTGCACGACGCCGGCCGCTTTGACCGACTACGCGGCCGCGGAGTTGGACAAAGGAAAGCTGACCCAAAGCGAGGCTGCGGGTTTCGTCGACCGCACCGCCGCGAGCCGGCTGGTCGAAGCCTTCGGCGAAACGGCCGGCAAGATCGGCGTGTTGATCGCGTTGGCCGGTGTGATCGGCAGTCTGCTGATGGCTTCGGGGGCGGCCTCGGTGATCGTCGATGCGATGCTCTGGTTGACCGGTCCCAAACGAGCCGCCGAGGCTTTGGCGGCCAGTTCGTTCGTGCTGGGCGTGCCGGTGTTTTTCGACACCGTGTTCTACTTGATGATTCCGCTGGCCCAGTCGTTGCGTCGAAAACTCGGCAAAGATTACGTCTTGTTCATTTTGGCCATCCTGGCGGGCGGTTCGATCGCGCATTCGTTGATCCCGCCGACGCCCGGGCCGCTGCAAGTCGCCGAAATCATCGGCGTCGATGTCGGCACGATGTTGCTGGCCGGGTTGGCGATCGGCAGCATCACCAGCGTGATGTCGTTGGGGGCCGCCCGCGTGATCAATCGTTGGGTCGATTTGCCATTGCCCGACGCGGTGCCGGAATCCGACGTCGCGGCGGACGCAACCTTTGACGAGGGGAAATCCGGCGCGGACAAGATTGCCGAGAAACGTCCCCCGCTGATCTTGGCCGTGTTGCCGATTCTGTTGCCCGTCGTGCTGATCTCGTCCGGATCGACGCTGACTTACCTGGTGGATTCGCAGCGGGTCGCGTCGCAAACGTGGACCGATTGGCTGCTGGCGCTGGGCGACAAAAACATCGCTTTGGCGATCGGCTGTGCCTTATCGTTCTTGTTGATCCGCTATTGCCCGGCTGACAAACGCAAAGACCTGGTCGGCAGCGCGTTGACGGCCGCCGGCGGCATCATCTTGATCACCGCCGCCGGCGGAGCTTTCGGAGCGATGCTTCGTCAAGCCGGAATCGCCGGCGCGATCGGCGGCTTGGCCGAAGACGTGCCGGGGTTGATGTTGTTGCCGCTGGCGTTCATCGTGACGGCTTCGATCCGCACGCTGCAAGGTTCCGCCACCGTCGCGATGATCACCGCCGCGGGCGTCCTGCAAGGCCTGGCTCAAACCGGCGTACTGCCGTTTCATCCGGTCTATTTGGCGATGGCGATCGGGGCGGGCAGCAAGCCGGTCTCCTGGATGACCGACAGCGCGTTCTGGGTGATCACGCGGATGTCGGGCATGACCGAAGCGCAGGGGCTGCGGGTGATTTCGCCGATGAGCACCGCCATGGGACTATCCGCCCTGTTGGTCACGATGGCCTTCGCGTATTTGTATCCGGCTGTTTGAGATTCCCCTTCGTTACCGATTTTTCATTCTTCATGCCGAACCATCCAAACCAAATCTTTGCCGGATTCGCTGACAAAAATGCCACCCTTTTTCGGCGGCTCGGCGTCCCGCTGGGCGACCCCGCGGCGTTCTTGCAATTCGGCGACCGACAGATCGCCGTGGTCCGTGACTTGGAAATGGACCGCGTGCGGCAACAACGCCCGGGCATCGAAGTGACTTGTCCCGCCGATCACGCCGGCAACGATGGCATGTCGGCGGATCGCGAAACCGCCACCGCCCAAGCCGTCGCGAACCTGGCCAAAGCCCATGGCGTCACGTCGCTCAGCGGCGATCGTTCGCTGCCACTGATCTTCAGTTGGCACCTGGCCGCCCAAGGCATCACGGTCGACTACGACGCCGACTCGGGCGTCGCGGATCGCCGCTGCAAAACGGAAGCCGAAATCGAGGCGCTGACCTTGGCGCAAGCCACGACCGAAACGGTGATGCAGATGATCTGTGAAACCCTAGCCGACGCGGCCGTCGACGCCGACGGTTTCTTGATTCACCAAGGCGACGTCTTGACCAGCGAACGCGTCCGCACGATGGCCGCGATCGCGTTTTTGCACCGCGGTTTCACGATGGATCACGGCGCGATCGTCGCGACCGCTCCCGAGGTCGCCGATTGCCATCACGCCGGCACCGGACCGCTGCGGACGGACGTCCCCATCGTCGTCGATCTGTTCCCACGCAGCCAACAGACGCGTTTTTGGGGTGACTGCACACGCACGGTCGTCAACGGCACGCCCGGCGAAGAAGTGATACGCATGCACGCGGCCGTGGTGGACGCCAAAGCCGCTTGCACCGCCAAGTTGATCACCGGGACGACCGCAGGCGACGCGCACGCCGCTTCGGAAGCCACGCTCCTGCGTCACGGTTACGCCAGTTCCCGCGGCAACATCACCGACGGACCGACGATCCAGCACGGCACCGGCCACGGCATCGGGTTGGACGTGCACGAACCGATTTTGTTGGACGAAGGCGGCGGGCCGATGTTGGAAAACGAAGTCTTCACCGTCGAACCGGGGCTGTACGGTCGCCGCACCGGGGGCGTCCGGGTGGAAGACATGGTCGTCGTCACCGCCGACGGTCCGCGGATCCTCAACACGCTTCACGAGGGCCTGGATTGGCGAAGCTGACGCCGGGGCCTGGATTGGCGAAGCTGACGCCGGGGCCTGGATCGGCGAAGCTGAGGTCGGTCGACGGACGCCCCCTCAAACGCTGACCAATTCCTTGAACAACCGATTCAGCTCGGACGTGACCGGCCCCGGCACGCCCGCGCCGATCACCCGGCCGTCCAGCTTGACCGCGGGGATGACCTCCGCCGCACTGCCGGTCAGGAAGCATTCATCGGCGACGAAAATGTCGTGCCGCGTCATCGGCATTTGACGGACTTCGATGCCCGCTTTTTCCGCCAGCTCGATGACCGCGTTTCGCGTGATCCCTTCCAAGATTCCCGCATCGATCGGCGGTGTCGACAGCACGCCGTTTTTGACGATGAAGATGTTGTCGCCGGTGCACTCGGCGACTTCGCCTTTGTGATTCAGCATCAACGCTTCGACGCAACCGGCACGCAGGCCTTCGATTTTTGCCAGAATGTTGTTCAGATAATTCAGCGACTTGATCCGCGGATTCAAAGCGGCCGGGTTGTTGCGGATCGTCGCGGCCGTGATCAAATCCAAGCCTTCGGTGTAGAACTTTTCGGGATACAACGAGATCTTGTCGGCGATGATGATGACTTGCGGGTCATCGCAGCGAAACGGATCCAGGCCGAGCTGGTTGCCGCCACGCGTGACGACCAAGCGGATGTATCCCTCGGTCAATTCGTTTCGCTTGACCGTGGCCTCGACGGCCTCCGTCATCGCCCGGAGGTCGATCGGAATCTCCAGGACGATCGCCCGAGCCGATTCCCACAGACGTTTCAAGTGTTGCTGCAAACGAAAAACTTTGCCGCCGTAGATTCGCATGCCTTCGAACACACCGTCGCCGTACAGCAAACCGTGATCGTAAACGCTGATTTTGGCGTCTTCGCGAGAAAAATACTCGCCGTTGATGTAAATCGATTGGGGCATGGAAGAAGGCAATAAAAGATTTAGGAAGACGTGTCGGCATCGCTGACCGCTCGGACCACCGCCGCATCAAAATAGTTGATCGACATGCCAGCGTCGACGACGATCGACTGGGCCGTGATGCCGCTGCTCCGCGGGCTGATCAAGAACGCGGCCGTCGCGGCGACTTCATCGGTCGTGACCGCCCTGCCCCGCGGAATGACTTTTTCGGCATACAGATAGGAATCGACATAACCGGGGATGCCCGCCGACGCGCTGGTCTTCAACAGGCCCGCCGAAACCGCGTTGAAACGAATCTCGCTGAACCGGCTGAAGGACTTCGTCAGGAAAGCCAATGAGGATTCCAGGGCCGCCTTGATCGGGGCCATGAAGCCGTAGCTCTCGCTGGCCATTCGCGTCGTGCTGATGCCGATCGTGACCACCGACGCGTCACGCGCCAAGACGTCCCGAAGCGCGTTGCAAACGGCGGTCAGTGAAAACGCGGAGATATCGATCGCCTGTAAAAACTGTTTTCGTGTCGTTTCGTGAAAAGGTCGCATGCCCTCGCTGTAATCGGCGAACGCGATGCTGTGAACGAGTCCGGCCAGTTCAACGCCGTCGTCCCGCAGCGTCTGGGCCAGGCCATCGATGGCCTGCTGCGATTCCACGTCACACACGATCATCGGTCGGTCGGCAAGCAGTTTCACCAGCGACGCCTTGCGGGCTTCACTGCGGACGGCGTAGACGACCTCGCCGCCGGCCTGTTCGATCAACAGGGCGATCCGGTAGGCGACGCTTTTTTTGTTCGCCACGCCCATCACCAAGATCGTCTTGCCGGACAGACCCAAGAAATCAAAGACGGGTTCGCCGGTCGAATCACGTCCGCCGGTCGGTTCGGGTCTATCGGCCAACGTCGGCCTCACGCGGCTTCGTCACGCTGCAGGCGAAGTCCAGCCGGGCGGTCGTCTTGCCGTCGCAGGTCATTTTTCCGGTCAAGAAAAACGCGTTGCTGAGCTGTTCTTTCAACGTGACTTCGACTTCGACGGTGTCGCCGGGACGAACCATGTTCTTGAATTTGACGTTGTCCATGCGGGTCGCGACCGGAACGACGTCGTCGCCTTCGGGCGTGAATTTCTGCAGCAGGATCGCCCCCGCCTGCAGACAGCATTCGCACTGGATCACGCCTGGGACCAACGGATAATTCGGAAAATGACCTTGGACGAAAAAGTCGTCCGGGCCGAACGTCTTGCGGCAAACGATTCTCTTTTCGTCTTCGCTAACGATTTCGTCCAGCAGCCGCATCGGCAGGCGATGGGGGATCCGTTTTTCGATTTCTTGGGCACTCATCGGATTATCAGAAATCCCCGCTCGGGCCTCGTCAACCCTGCCGCGGAACGTAGACTGCTAACATGACCACTCACTACGCCGTCGGTTCGCCGACCACTTCCTTGACCAGCGATGACCTCCGCGACGCGTTGGCCGAGGTCTTTGCCAAAATCGGCAGGCCACGCAAGGCCTTGCTGTTGCCGCCCGACGCGACGCGACTGTTCAGCCGTGCCGGGGAAATCACCGCGCTGACGCACCAGCTGCTGGGCGACGCCGTCACCGACATCATGCCCGCGCTAGGGACGCATTCGGCGATGAAGCCTGCGGCGCTGGATCACATGTTCCCCGGCGTCCCGCACGACTTGTTTCGTGTCCATCGATGGCGTGACGACGTCCGCACGTTGGGCGAAGTCCCCGCGGATTACGTGAGCGACGTGACCGAAGGGATCTACACGAAACCTTGGCCGGCCCAGGTCAACGACCTGCTGGTCGACGGCGGACATGATTTGATCTTTTCGATCGGCCAAGTCGTTCCGCACGAAGTCATCGGCATGGCGAATTACAACAAGAACGTCTTCGTCGGCACCGGCGGTGTCGCGGGAATCAACGAAAGTCATTTTCTTAGCGCCGTTTACGGCATCGAAAGGACACTGGGCCGAGCCGACACGCCGCTGCGTCGGATCCTGAACTACGCCCAAGATCATTTTTGTCAATCGATGCCGTTGCTGTACGCGTTGACCGTCATCCAGCAGATGAAAGACGGCACGCTTCACACCCGAGGCCTGTTCATCGGTGACGATCACGACACGTTCTTTCAGGCGTCGGATTTGGCCGCCCGCGTCAACATCACGATGCTGGATCGACCCCCGCGTCACGTCGTCGCCTACCTGGATCCGGACGAATTCAAGAGCACGTGGTTGGGCAACAAATCGATCTACCGGACCCGTCTGGCCATCGCCACCGGCGGTCGCTTGACGGTGCTCGGGCCGGCCGTGGAAGAATTCGGCGAAGACAAAAACATCGACGCTTTGATCCGAAAATACGGCTACCGCCCCAAAGAAGACGTGTTGCAAATGACGCGGGACAACAAAGACTTGGCAGCCGATCCGTCGGCCGCGGCGCACCTGATCCATGGGTCACCGGAAAACCGATTCGAAGTCGTTTACGCCGCCGGCGGGTTGACGGACCAAGAAATCCTTGACGTCGGTTACACTCCCGGCGACTTGCCCGCGTTGATGGAGCGTTATCGTCACGGCAAACTCGAAGACGGCTGGCACACCGACACCGACGGCAGTGAGTTCTACTTCATCCAAAATCCGGCCCTCGGTTTGTGGAGCGCCGACGGGAATGACTCCACGGCCCGCGGCGGTTCGTGATCGCGTCATGGCGATGATTCGGTCGACACCTCCGTGTTGGTTCGAAGCTGCGCCTCGGGCACGACCGCCCGTCCGGTGATCGCGACATCGTCCAGGCCGCTGAACACGTTTCCCACCACCACGACGGCCTCGTCGGTCTCAAGGACCAATCCGCCGGCCGCGTCGGGGGCGGCTTCCCGCGTCGTGGAAACTCGGTCCCGCTTGTTGACGCCGCCGATGTAGGAATCGCCGAAGCTGTTTCCGGTCACGGCGATTCGTCCGGAACCCTCGGCAATTCTCAGCCCCACGTTTTTCACGATCGTGAACGTGTTGCCGGTCACCGCGCAGCCGTGGGCGTCCCGCAAGTCGATGCCTCCGGTGAATTCGTGCGCAATCACGTTCGCGCTGATCGTGATGCCGTAACAGTCTCGATCCAGAATGATTCCCCAACCTTGGCATTCCTCGATCATGTTCCCACTCAAGACCGAACCGTACGTGTTCTCGATGATGACGCCGTCACCCAAATGGTCGTCCAGATTGTTTCCGGTCATGGTCAGATTGAAACTGTCCAAACAACGCAGGCCCGTGCGGTTCTCCTCGAATTGATTCGCCGAAACCACGATGTCATGAGCACCCCGCAAGTGGACACCGTCGGCGGCGTTGTAGGTGATCAGGCTGTTGCTGATTCGCGGATCCTCGTAGCATTCGTCCAGTTCGATACCGTGTCCCCCGTGGTAAGAAACCGTCACGCCCTGGACGAAAATCTCGTTGATCTGATGCGCGACGATTCCCGATCCGCTGGCCTCGTTTCCGGTCACGCGAAAGTCGCTCAATTGAACCCGCCACAACTGACGTCCGGAAGGTGTTTTCGTACCGTCGTGGTCGTCGTGAGCGATCACGACCGCCGGCCGTCCGTCTCGGTTGACGTTCTCAAGATGCGTCGAAGGACCGCTGCCGCGAATCAAGGTGTCGCCGGTGGTGATCCGCAGCGGCTGTTCGAGTTTGAAATGGCCCGGTGGAATCGTGACCAAACCTCCCGCCTCGGGAACCGCGTCCATAGCCGCTTGCAAAGACGGATACTGCTCCGCTCGAATCACGACCGGCGTTTCCGCCCGCCCGATCGACGGTGGAGGTTCCTCGGACGCCTGGGCGGAAAGCGAGGCGATCGGAACGACAAAGACACCTAAAAAAACGACAGCTCGCATCGGGATTTCCCACCAGTCAAAGAAAGTCCTTGAGTCTTGCCGACCTGAAGGAAAAGTGCTTCCGGAAGCAAAATCTCCACGTCACGATGATACCAAGCGACCGCGGACCTTTCGGTGCGAATGGTCAGGATCCGCCCACGTTTCTCAGGCACCGATGTGGGACACCGATCTGGGGCACTGGGCAAAGTCGGACACCGATCCGACGACGATCGAGGCCTCAGTCCGGCGACTCGGTCGATTCGGCGGCTTCCTCAGCGAGCGCGCGACGGTCGAACGTTTTGGGAGATTTCTTTTGGAGCATCACGAGTTGATGCCTCAGCGCCGGCCGGACGCGGTCGTTGACTCTGACCCGTCGCGTGCCGTCCGGCGTCCCGATCCAACCTTCGGTCAGCTCCATCGGAATTCGAATCACCGGAACACGTTTGCCGGTCGGATCGGCCAGCTCCAACGTGAATCGAATCGCCTTGTCGCCGCCCGCCGCTCCGACCGTTCCGCTTTGCAAGGTGTCCCACTGATAATGCCGTTCATCCAACAATGCGCGGCGTAGATGCCCCAAGCCCGGCGTCCCGGTCAGTTCGACGGGTTCGAAATCTTGGCCTTCTCCGGGCAACAAATGCACCTGATCGGCCAACTGCAACGCCGTGATCGTGTCGTCACCGAAAACCTCGCGGGTCTTCTCCAAACGCGTTCGACGGGCGTAAATACTGGCCACCGCGAAAAAGGCCGCGAACAGAAGCACCCCGAGGCCGAGCAGGATGCCGCAACCGGTGATCGCCGGCTCGGCCGGCGGGACGGACATCGGTGGCATGGAAAGATCATCGGCCGGCGGAGACGGATTCGGCGGGTTCACCGTGGTGGGCATCGGGCTAAGCTTTGAAGCGATCGAAAACAGAAACACAGAAAACAGAAACACGGAACGGAACGGTCGAAGACCGAAAAGCGGACGAGACATGGTATCGAAACCACAAGCCCCGGCATCATCCCCTCCAGGCGGCGACACCACGACGGACGTTTTGGTGCCGCTGGGATCACGCAGCTACCCGATCCGAATCAGCAGCGGCGCTTGGGACGCTTCACGCATCACCTCGATGGTCGGCGAGACGACCCATTGGTTGGTCGTCGGTGACGAAGCGGTCCGGGAACGCTGGACAGATCCCTTGACGGGTCAGCTCGCCGCGGCCGGGGGCAGAGTCGATTCGCTGACGATCGCTTCGGGTGAAACCAGTAAGTCGATCGGCAGTCTCGATCGCGTCTGGGAATGGATGCTCGACTGCGGTGCCGACCGTCAGAGCGTTCTGGTCGCCGTCGGCGGCGGCGTCGTCGGTGACTTGGCCGGTTTCGCGGCGGCCACGTTCGCCAGGGGAATCCGCTTCGTCCAAGTCCCCACGACCTTGCTGGCGATGGTCGACAGTAGCGTCGGCGGCAAGACTGGTATCAATTTGCCGCGAGCCAAAAACATGGTCGGCTCGTTTTGGCAACCCGAGTGCGTGATGATCGATACCGAAGTTCTGTCGACGCTGCCGGATCGAATCTATCTGTCGGGGCTGGCCGAAGTCATCAAGTACGGCGTCATCGACGACGCGGAATTTTTCGTCTGGTTGGAAGGAAACGCTTCGGCGCTGGTCGGCCGCGACGCCGCGGCGGTCCGCCATGCCGTCGTCGAGAGTTGTCGATCCAAATCCCGTGTGGTTCAAGAAGACGAACGCGAAACGTCGGGGCGACGGGCGATCCTGAACTACGGCCACACTTTCGCGCACGCGATCGAGGCGACAGCAGGCTACGGCACCTTGCTGCACGGTGAGGCCGTTGCGATCGGCATGCAGATGGCCGCACGGCTCGCGATCGACATGGAATTGGTCGGCGACGATCTGTTGACACGCCAGACCGCATTGGTCCGAGCCTGCCAATTGCCGACGGAATATCCGGACGCCGACGTCGAAGCCATGCTGGATGTCATGCGCCGCGACAAAAAAGTGGCCCACGGAAAACTACGCTTCGTCTTGCCCACCGCCATCGGCAGCGTCCGACTTGTCGGCGACGTGCAGCAAGATAAGGTCCGCGAAGCTATCCGGGGCGGACGATCGTGAACCGGCTGACGGTCAGGCGTCCGTCGCTGAACTGATGTTGGCCGCTTTCGCCGACTTTTTGTCTTGAGGAGATCGAGACTCCCATTGGGCAAGCGTGTGAAGCTTCTGGCTGAGCTTGGCCGTGATCGAGGACAAGGCTCCGCCACGATGCATGGCAGGCTCGCCACAGCGATCTTTAACGCGCTTTTCAATTTCCACCGGCAACGACGATCCTGCTTTTCGCGTGTAACCGCTCATCAACAGCGTTTTCAATAGACCGTCTGTTCGCTCGTTCAAGTCTTGGCTGTCATTGCGAAAAGTCTCGCAAACAAGATCTGCCAAGTCATCTAGTGCCGATTCAATTTGCGGATTCGTGTCGTCCATGGTTTCACCTTTCGAGGCCAAGAAGAAAGCCGAGAAGTCTGACGTTCCGCCGAAAGACGGGCCGTCCGACGCGTGTCGCAACATCGCAATCAGGCCACCGGTCCACGCCGGCCCATCAAAAGCCCGATCACGAACAGTACCAAGAAAACGAAGAACAGAATTTTTGCGATGGTCGCGGCCGTTCCGGCGACGACGCCGAAACCTAAGACGCCGGCAATCAAAGCAATGATTAGGAAAGTGATGGCCCAGCCCAACATAGGAATTCTCCAAAAGTGAAAAACGGTTTGTTCGTAGCTGTGAGGGTACGACCTGCCGAGCGAATGCTCGTCATGAGATCCGCTCAACCGCGAAGCAACCGCGAATACTGTGCCAAGTGGGATGCGAACACGTTAGCAAGGTTCGGTCAGGCCTACGGCAGGCCGAAATCGCGATCCCGGTCGATGCAAGTCGCTTTGCACGGAACACCGTGTGTCCAAGAATCACTCACGATGACCGGAAAGCGAACGATTCATCCGCGTTCCGAACGCTTTGGCGACGGCGAACGGGGGGCCGGGTTCTCGACAAGAAGCTTCGCACAGTCGTCTTCTTCAATTCCCCCGATGATGTTCGCTTCTCGTCCGAAGAAAGGAAAGATTTTTTCGCATCCGCTGCCGAGTTTTCCATAACCAGCGATTTCGATGGTTTCTTTCGCCGCCCCGAAAGCGATGTGCCTGATGCCCACGCTAGCTGCCGTCGCGGCGCACATCGGGCACGGTTCGCCGCTGGTGACCAACCAATCGCCGTCGCGCAACTCAAAACCGCCGATCGCCAAACACGCCTTGTCGATCGCCATCACTTCGGCATGATGCGACGGTCGACCCGTTCGTCGTACCTCATTGAATTCCAGCGACAGTTGCTTCCCGTCGGCGGCGTACACCGCCGCGGCGAACGGGTTTTGCCCTTGTGCGACGCCGCGTCGGCAATGATCGATCACCACGCGCATCCAGCGACAAAGTGTCGGGCGGTCGATAAGGTCCGATTTCGCGTGGAGCTGGAGGAGGCGAGAGGTCATTCGTGCTTCGATTCGTGGCAACATTCGGCGTCGATGGAGGAGGCTTGGTTGTTGGCCTCCAAACGCTCGGCGGTTTCTTGACGATACTGCTGGGGCGGGGGAGGTTCGCTAGAGTCCGCTTCTTCCGGCGTCGCGGGGGGGACAATGACCGGGTGCGATTGGCCGTGAACGGTTTGGACGTTGAGATTGATTGTCATGTCGATCTTGAAAGATGGAAAGTGAGAAATGACGTCTATACCGACTCTGTGTGCAGACGGTGTGCCGTTTGCCAAACGTGTCGAAAGTTGCTTACGGGTTCATGACAGAAGTCGCGGTCCAAGACGCTTTACTTTTTACTTTTTTCCGGAAAAGTTCCGGCGAACCGGTCGTCGATTCTGGCACAAGGATTGCCCTCCTCCGCTTCCGCCGAATCGTGACGGCGAAATGCTGTTCGGTTCAATCATCGAAAAATGGAAAAGACTCATGGACTTCGTGCGACTACTACTCGTGTTTTTGCTCCCACCGGCGGCGGTGTACATGCAATTCGGTTCGGATCATCATTTTTGGATCAGTTGTGTTTTGACACTCTTCGGGTTCATTCCAGGAGTCATTTACTCCTTGTACATCATGGCCACTCGTCCGCCAGGCCTTTCACGACTCCAGTGATTGCACGGATCACACTGATCGCATGTTGGACACCGTTGACTTCGACAATTTGAAAATCATCTCGATCGCCGCCGCTTGTGGCGGTGTGTTGGGTCTCGAACGCGAGTTTGCGGGGAAACCCGCGGGGATGCGGACTCACGTCTTTGTCTGTGCGGGGTCCGCCTTGCTGATGATCTTGGGCCAAGAAATCGTGGGCCAGTTTCAACGGAGCGAAAATGCTTCCCTGATGCAAGCCGATCCGATTCGCGTTCTGCAAGCCATCGTGGTCGGTATCAGTTTTTTGGGGGCGGGCACGATCGTCCATCAGAAAGACGCGGGCGTCGAAGGACTGACGACCGCCGCGACGATTTATATGACCGCCGGCATCGGCGTGGCCAACGCAGTGGACCGCGTCGCGTTGGCGGTGATGCTCACGCTTCTTGCGACGGTCGTGCTTTTCGTCTTCGGCTATATCGAGCACTGGATCGCGAGACGCCTTCAACGCAAAAGAAAGTCGTAGCGAATTCGGGCGAACGCGATCGTGATCCGGAAGCATTCTCGCCGATTTTCCGGCACGCCTGTTGCGTGATCGTCAACTAGGTTCGTTTCGCGTTCGAAATCACGACACGCTCGCGTGAAAGAGGTCGTCATGCAGTCCCTTGGTCGGCCACCGCCCAGACGGTGGGCCGCAAAACAAACACCCCACAAATCTGTCCCCAATGTCTCTAACCACTAGGAACAAGCTCATGCAACTTAGTATCAAGTCCCGACTGGCCGGCCTCGCCGTCCTCGTCGCTCTCGCGTCCCTGACGTTTGGCACGCCGCATTCGGTGTCGGCAGACGAGTATGAATGGGATCCCACCTACGGTTACCACGAAGAAGAATGGTACGACCCCAGTGACTGGTTCGATCCCGATGACGGAGTCGACTACGAAGCCGACTACTACGGCGACTACTACGACGACTACGACGATGACTACGTTTACGGCGAAGACGACGTGACGTGGTACGGCGACAACTACTACAGCGACGATTGGTATGAAGACGACGCTGATTTTGATAGTTGGTACGAAAGCGATGATGCCATCGACGAACCCGTCGGTATCGAAGAGTACAACGAGTGATCACCGTTCGTTGAGACTTATTCAAACGAAACAAATACATATGACAACCAGGAAAAAATCATGAGACTCTATCACCATTTTCTTGCAGCCTGTCTCGCAGCGTCTTGCGTTGGCGGTGCTGCTCTTGCCGACAACGGAGATTCGCAGTCCGAATCCGGCTCCCAGTCTTCCCAGTCTTCCCAGAAAGCCAAGGATTCCGGTTCCCAGTCTTCCCAGCAAGGTAAGCAGTCCGGTTCCCAGGCTTCCGAGCAAGACCGGCAAGCGGACAAAAAGCAGGGCGGACAATCGCAGAGTCGCCGACAATCGGACGTCCCCGGATACAACATTTCACCGAGCGGTTGGATTCGAATGGCGGTCGACTATGACAACGACGGCCGCTTCGACGCCGTCGAAACGATTTACACGTACGATCTGGAGAAGGCTCGGAAAAGCAGTCGGGATCGGGCAAACCGTGAGGCTCGCAGTGCGTCCGACCGGCAGCGCGCCCGCGACCGGCGAGGCTCCGATGACAGTCGGTCCGCGACCAAGCAGCAAGAAAAGATCAGCGGCGAAATCATGCAGCTTCGGACCGAGAAATTGTTCGGGATGAACGAGCCGTGCTTGATCGCACGCATTCGCACCGAAGCCGACGGGCCGGCGAAAGCCGTGCTCGGACCGAAGTCGAAATTGAGCAAACTCAAGCTGGCCGAGGGTGATCAGGTAACCGTTTCGGGCCGCAAAGGTCGGGTCAATGACAAGGCGATGTTGCTGGCCGGCAGCGTTTCGAGCGGCGACCAAAAGGTATCCGTCGACATGCCATCGAGTCGCAACGCGAAACGCATGAAGGCGGAACTGCTGAGCAAACGAACAGCCAAGTTCCGCAACCACGACGGTCAGTTTGTGATCGCAAAGGTGAAACGCGACAGCGGTAAAGAGGCGACGGTCAATCTCGGTCCGAAATCGAAAGTGGATTCGCTGGACTTGGCAAAAGGTGACGAGCTGAAAATGATCGTTCGCCCCGCCAAGGTGAACGGAAAACCGGCCATGGTGGCCGACGAAATCATGGCCAACGGAAAAACGATCGACGTCTCGCCGCCGAAACAGGTGACCAAGGTGGACCGCAACCGCGATCGACAGGCCCGTTCGCAATCGCGTTCGCAAGCCGATCGGCAGTCCTCGGATTCGCAGGGTTCCGGTTCGCAGCGTTCCGGTCGGAGCGATTCCTCGCAACAGCAGCAGGCCGCGCTGGGCATCGCCGTCGCTGAAACCGACGAAGGCGTCGTGATCCTCGGTGTTCATCCGCAAAGCCCTGCCGCTAGCAATGATTTACAGGTCGGCGACACGATCGTTTCAATCGATGGGAAGTCGATCGATTCACCGCAAGCTTTGGTGGACAAAATTCGCGGCATGGAACCTGACGAGAATGTCAAATTAAAGATCCGTCGGGAGGGCGACGAACAATCGCTCCAAGTCAAGTTGACAAGCCGCAACAGCTTGATGGCTAGCTTGCGATAGTCTCCGGCAACGCCGAGCCTTGACCTATCGAAGGTCCGGCCGCTGTAGAGCGGTCGGGCCTTTTTTCGATTTCGCCGACCACGCCGCGGAACAAAGTTTGCTTCTTTGCCCGGGTTGAATCCGAGAATTCTCGATTTTTTGGCTCCAACCATGGCGGAAACGGGACGATGACGACAAGCACCGGGCGACGCCCCGACGTCAAGACCGGGCCGAAATACGAGATCACGTCCGAACGTACTCGACGTCCCCCGGCGTCGACGGATCGTCCCGCATCGGTATCTCCCTGGGTGGTCAGCATCGCGGTGCTGATGTTTTTGGGGATGTTGTACGTCGCTAGTCATCTGTGGGTGCCGTTGGCCATTTCTTTGATTGCTTATTTGACACTGCGACCGGTTGTCGTTCGTTTGTGTCATCTCGGGTTGGGTCACACTTTGGCCGCGGCGATCGTCATCTTCGCTTGTTTTTCGATCATCGCCACCGTTGCCGCTTTGCTGTACGACCCCCTGCAGATTTGGCTGGCCGGTGCGCCTGAGAGTGTTGACAAACTCCGGGAAAAATTCGACCAAGTTGCCGGACCGTTGACCACAATGGACCGTGCCGAGCGACAAATCGAGCTTGCCACCGGGAGTGCCGCCAACCCCCAAGTCACCGTCGAACTTGCCAAGCCGAGTGTCATTGACTCTCAATATTTGATCAACACGACGGGACACATCATCGCGTTTGTCGGTGCGATCGGAGTGCTGACCTTCTTCACCTTGACCAGCGGCGACGACGTGCTGAACCGAGTTTTGAACGTGATCCCCGATGACGGTCGGCGGCAGAGAGTTCTCGCGACCATCGGTGAGATCCAGGACAACGTCGGTCGATACTTGGGGCAAATCACGATGATCAATATCGCCTTGGGTTTGGCTGTGACCTTGGTGATGTGGGCGGTCGGAATGCCGACGCCTTACCTGTGGGGCGCGATGGCGACGTTGTTCAATTTCGTGCCTTATCTGGGGCCGATCGGGGGTACGGCCATCGTTTTTATCGCCGCGGGAACGGTGTTCGATACGATCGGTCGCGCGGCCGCGGTGGCCGTCTCGTTTTGGTTGGTCACTGCGGTCGAAGGCCAATTCATAACGCCGGCGATTCTCGGAAAAACGTTGAAAGTCGGTTCTTTGGTCGTCTTGCTCGCCGTCGCCTTTTGGGGATTCCTATGGGGATTGCCCGGCGTGTTTCTCTCGGTGCCGTTGCTGATCGTCATGAGGCAAATCTTCGCCCGGTTCAATGCGACT
>CAYVRC010000108.1:0-19878 GCA_964453205.1 uncultured Pirellulaceae bacterium
CAAGGCGACAACGATCAAGTACGTGACGTTGTCGTCCAGCATGATAAAGACGGACGCCATCACGCCCAAACCTTCGAAGATCGCTTGCCCGACGATCCGCGAGGTCATGTCCGCGCCGACCAGTTTCGCGACCGCCGGCGGGAGCGTCTGGTCGGGCGGGGGAATCAACGTCGGGCCCGAGGATTCGGCCGCGAAACGCTGGACCGCACGCCGGCGAATCAGCGACGGGACGACGAAGTTTGCCGCCACACCGATCGCCGCCCAAGCGGCGATGATGGCCGGAAAGACGATCGCGCCGCCGACCGGTTCGTTGATCGCGGCATCGGGCAGCATGCCGCCCTCGTCGGCGGCCCCCGGTCGCTGCGGCGGGCCCGACAACACTAAGTAGGTGAAGACCGCCGCCATCAGGATCGTGCCCTGGATCAACGCAAACGTGACGATCTGACCGGTACGAACAGCGCCACGAAGGCTCATCGGGAGATTCGATGATGGTCGGCTTGTTGACATGATGGCCAAGCAAAAAGTGGGAGAACCGATGCTACGGCCTGAGGTTGTACTTCGGATGCCGACTGCGAATCAACTCGCTTTCATAAGCACGACGCATCGCCGTTTTGGCTGCCGGCGAGTCTTTTTCGAACACGTGCAGTTCCAGCGTCACGTCGTCGGCGTTTTGCGAAGCCAGCATCGCGGCCAGGCTAGCGTTGTGACTTCCCTCGGCGTGTTGCCGCAAACGGTCCGCCAAGTTGATCGCTTCGCCGATGTACAAGTAGCCTTCGGCGTCACGAAACAGATAAACGCCGGGCGATTCGGGCAAGTCCTCCGTGACCAACTCTTTCCAACTCAACGTCCGCACGTCCCGGTCCCAGTCGGCGACTTGCAGTACCAATTCGGGCCGCAAGCGACGCGTCTTGCGGAGTTTCAAAATCGTCTTGCGGACCGCATAGGGGTCGACGCCCGGGGAAAGTTTTTCCGCCTCGTCGTGCAGCTGATCCAGCAGGCTCGGGTCGGCCAACATCTGATCGGTCGTCACGCGATGTCGGTCCATCACACTCCTGGCCGCCATCTCGGCGACCGGGCGGACCGAATCGTCGACGGGTCCGGCCCGCTTCGTCGCCCGGGTGTTCAGTTTGCCGGCTTTGCGGAGTCGCAGCAGACGAAGGAAAAGGTCACGCTGCTGTTGCGACGTCCTGGAAATCTTGCCGGCGACACTCAGTTCATCAACGAACGCTCGTCGCAAATCGTCCCGGATCATCACTTCGTCGCTGCTGTATCCGTCACAGACTTTCGTGAACGCGTCGCGGATCTGTTGATCCGTGACGGCCGGTGAGTCCGCGACGACGCCTTTCATCGCAAGCGTCCAGACCAGGATCGCAACGATCCGGCACGCCGTCGTCATGCAGCGACGCGATGCCTGGGCAAATCCTGACGGATCGTTAAAGTCTCTCGACACGCCGAAAATCGAATCCGTTGAAACACTCATGTCCGGCAGTCTAACCCAACCCAGCGGAACCAACATGCGGATCGTTTTGTGCTTCCCGGTCAATGAACGACAAGTCGCCCGAATCGCCGCCGTCGCACCGGACGCGGAAGTCATCAACGCCGGCCAAGAACGCGTCGACGAAATGCTGCCCACCGCCGACATTTTCATCGGACACGCCAAAGTGCCCGTGGATTGGGACCGCGTGCTGTCGGCGGGCCGATTGCGTTGGATCCAGTCCTCCGCGGCCGGACTGGATCACTGTTTGGTCCCCGGTGTGATCGCGTCGGATCGGATCCTCGTCAGCAGCGTGTCGGGACTATTCGCCCCTCAGGTCGCCGAACAAACCTTCACGTTGATGTTCGGGATGCTGCGTCGATCGCCGATTTTTTTCGACGCCCGACGTCGCCGCGAATTTGTGCGACAACCCACCGACGACCTGCGTGGCAAGACTGTCGGCATTGTCGGCCTGGGCGGCAACGGTCGCGCGATCGCCAAAATGTTGTCACCGTGGGACGTGCGAATCGTCGCCACCGATTTCTATCCCGTCGACAAACCCGCCGAAGTCGACCAGCTTTGGCCCGCCGACGATTTGCCACAGCTCTTGTCGCTCAGCGACGTCGTGATCCTGGCCGTCCCACTCAACGCGTCGACTCACGGGCTGTTCGATGACGCGATGTTCGCCAACATGAAGCGTGGCAGTTACTTGGTCAACGTCGCGCGGGGCGCGGTGGTCGTCGAACAAGCACTCGTCGACGCTTTGCAGTCCCGCCGACTTTCCGGTGCGGCGCTGGACGTCACGGAAGTCGAACCGTTGCCGCCGGAAAGCCTGTTGTGGGACGATCTCCGCGTCGTGATCTCGCCGCACATCGGCGCCCAGTCGTTCCGTCGCGTCAGCGACACCGTCGATCTGGCCTGCTTGAATCTACGACGCTACCTCGACGGACAAACGCCCTACAATGTCGTCGACAAACGTTTGGGCTTCCCGCATCCTTCGGCAGTTTATCGTCCCGACGAAACCTTCTCACAGCAGTGACCGATGAGACCAAGACGATGAGCAGCCCTCGAAGGATTCATGTCAGCGATGCCATCATCCGCAGCGCCCAACCCCAGCCCAGCCCGATCCTGTTGCCGATCGAAGAAGACTCGAAAGAACTGTTCGTGCAGCAGTTCAACCAGACCTACGCGTCGATCGGCTGGCGAATCGAATCGGTCGGCGGTCCGATCCTGCGTGGGAAAAACGGAGACGCCGGCGGAGTGCCGATCCAGAAATGAATGTTCCGTCCAGCGCTTCGAAATCCAGCACCATGACCCGACCTTTGACCGCCGAAGTCGTCTCGATCGGTGACGAAATGACCAGCGGAGCGAGGTTGGATACGAACAGCCAATGGCTCAGCCGACGACTCAGCGAAGTCGGCATCGAAGTCGGCTTTCAGACGACCGTCGGCGACACGTTGTCGCACAACGTCGATGTGTTTCGCACCGCGACCGCCCGCGCCGACGTCGTGGTGGCCACCGGCGGACTCGGTCCGACCCGCGACGACCTGACTCGCGAAGCCCTGGCGTTGCTGATCGGCCAGCCGCTGGAGCTTCGTGAATCGGCGATGCGTCACATCGAATCCATGTTCGCGCGGCGGAAACGTGAAATGCCCGAGCGGAATCGAACGCAAGCGATGTATCCGGCCTCCGCCGACGAAATCTTCAACCCCCAAGGCACCGCGCCCGGCGTCGACTTGATCGTGCACCGCGAAGATCGACCGCCCTCACGCATCTTTGCCTTGCCCGGCGTGCCCGCCGAGATGACGACGATGTTCGACCAAACCGTCGTGCCGCGATTGATGCAGATGCACGGCGGGGGACACGTCATTCGTCAACAAGTGATGCGGTTCTTCGGCACCGGCGAAAGTGACATGGAACAACTCCTGGGCGACATGATCGCGCGCGACCGCCGGCCTCGCATCGGGATCACCGTCAGTAGCGCCACGATTTCGCTGCGGATCACGGCGACGGGCGAATCGGAAGCCGAATGCGACAGGTCCATCGACGCGGCGCGAACCGAGATCATGAAACGCGTCGGACATTTTTACTTCGGCGACGGCGACGAGTTCGAACAACACCATGCCGTCGAACAAATGATGCGGCAAAGCGGTGATTCGTTGCTGGTCATCGAACTGGGGTACGCCGCGCCGATGGGCGACTGGTTCGCTTCTTTGGGCGACACGCCGGCGTATCGTGGCGGGCTTTCGCTGGCCGGCCGGGACGACTTGGCGCGGCTTTCCGGATGCGAGGATTGGCTGTCCGCGACGCGTCAGTCGATGCAGCGTTTCGAGGCCACGCACGCCTTGATCGTCGACGCTTATCCTTCGCTACGTGGCGACCACGATTCGCCGATCCCGGCGGCAAAAGTCGACCTGATCGTGGTCCGCCCGAGCGGGGACGTGGCAACCACGACGGTCACGTTGGGCGGACATCCGTCGATCCTGCAGGCGCGGCTGGCGAAAGCCGGCTTGGCGTTCCTGCGATCCCGTCTGGCTCAGTAGACGACGCCGCCCACGTCCCACGCTTTCGCGAAACCGGAATCGCCCCGGTCGACGATTCGGTATATTGATCGTTCACCTTTCTCCAATGGAGTCCATCGAGATGACTTTGATTCGTTATTCGCTTCTATGTCTGTTCGCCGTTTCGCTCGCTCACTCGACATCGGGCCAGGACGCGGAAAAGCCGACCGCCGAGGCGGAATCCCGCGAAACACGATTGGCCGACTACTTGAACCGATCAAAATTCGTCGGACGGTTCACCGTCGACGGCCGCGAAGACGGCAAACTGAAGCCGGAGACTTATGAGATCAGCAAGTGCGAAAAACTGCCCGCCGACGACATGTATCGCCTGACGGCCAAGATCGTCTACGGAGACACGAACAGCGAAGTCCCGCTGGACTTGAAAATCGTCTGGGCGGAGAACACGCCCGTCATCACGATCGATTCGATGTGGATTCCAGGCATGGGCACGTTCTCGTCGAGAGTCATGATCCATAACAATCGCTACGCCGGCACGTGGACCCACGACGAAAAAGGCGGACACCTGTTCGGCAAGATCGAACAGATGGAGCGGTGAACTTCGCATGGAACACCGGTTGAAGCACCGCCCACGTCATGCGACCCACGGACTCCGCGCGCCCTCAGTCCTCCGTCAATCGAAGCCTGATGGAGGACGAGGGCAATCCTTGAAATCGCTGCAAACGGCCCAGGTCATCGGTGCGAATCATGGTCATCAGGTCCGCCCCGATGATTTGTTTGCCTCTCGGCGATCTACGCCCAAGACTTGCGCGTCCGTGCCTGTCCCGAAGCCGGCCTAAGATCCCAATAAAACGGGATCCAGCCACGGTGTTTTTCGATGGGTATTCCGCTCCTGCTCCCGTTGACGGCTATTCCCTTGCAAACCCTCCCCCCCAATCCTTGGCTTTCGACGGCGAAGCCCACCACCCCGGTGCACTTGCCCGCCAAACCGCCCGAGTCCGTAGCGGGCGGGGCCGCTGGTAACGTCGGAAGCGGGGGGCAGCCGGCTGTGAGATTGCCGGTCGAGATCTGGGAGCTGTTGCGCTGCCCACGCTGCGGAGATCCGGTGAAGTTGACGGACGATCTTTGTGTCTGTCGGTCGGAAGACTGTCAATTCGATTATCCGCTCAGCCAAGGCGTGCCGATTCTGGTCGATCCGGAGAAAAGTGTTTTTGATCTGGAGACGTTCCAGCGAAAAGAGCCGACCTTCTTCCGACCCGTCAGTGCTTCGCGTGAGAAGATCAGCAGTTGGTTACCAGACCTCTCTCGCAATGTGGCCGCGGACCAGGTCTATCAGACCTTTCGTCAACAAATTCGGGTCGACTGTCGCGAGCGAGTGGCGATTGGGGAAGCGAAGTCGGAGGTTGCCAACGTGTTGGTGGTCGGTGGAGGAGTGACCGGAAGTGGCATGGCATGCTTGGTGGACGACCCACAGATTCGCCTGATCGAAACCGACGCGGCGGTGGCCCCGCGGACCCAGTTGATTTGTGATGCTCACGATCTGCCGTTCGCGAACAACTCCATCGATGGGGTGATCGTGCAAGCGGTCCTGGAACATGTCGTCGATCCCCAGCGTTGTGTCGCCGAGATTCATCGCGTCTTGAAGAAGAACGGATTGGTCTATTCCGACACCCCGTTTATGCAGCAGGTGCATGGACGCCAGTATGACTTTACCCGCTTCACCCGTCTGGGACATCGCCGACTTTTCAGACACTTCGCCGAGGTCGATTCCGGCATCACTTGCGGGCCAGGCATGGCGCTGGCTTGGAGTTTGAGATATTTTGCGATGAGCTTCTCCGATCACCCGCGGTTTCGCGCGATGGTCTCGGCGGCGGCGAGATGCAGTTTGTGGTGGCTGGCTCGACTTGATCCCTGGCTCTGTCGACGTGAGTCGGCCAATGACGCCGCCTCTGCCTTCTACTTCCTGGGAAGTAAAGCTGAAACACCGTATCCGGATCGCGAACTGTTGGCCAGCTACCGCGGTGGGCAAGGAAATGGCTGATGATCGTGAGCTGCTAGACTGGATCTATTCAGTCGCGTGACGTCACACCACGGTCAACTGTCCCCAACAATCCGCACCGGAGCTCTCCCATGAATCAGAGGCTGTTCTTTCTGCTTAGTGCAATCTCGCTGTTCCTGGCACCATCCGCATCCGCATTTGCCCAGCTCGGGGAAAGTTCCGACGACGGTGTTGCCGTTCATCGCGATCTCGAGTTCGCAACCAGCGAGAGCAAGCGGCTGTTGTTGGACGTGTTTACACCAGCATCCAAGCCCGGCGAACCGCGTCCGTTGATCGTTTGGGTGCACGGCGGTGCATGGCGGGCCGGTAACAAAAATAATTGTCCCGCTGTCGGATTCGTGGCCAAGGGCTACGTCGTTGCCAGCATTTCTTATCGCCTCTCCCAAGATGCCATCTACCCGGCGCAGATCGAAGATTGCAAGGCGGCTATTCGTTGGCTGCGTGCCCACGCAGACGCCTATGGAATTGATCCCGATCGGGTCGGCGTTTGGGGAGCTTCCGCCGGTGGCCACCTGGCTGCTTTATTGGGTACCACCGGTGATGTTCCTGAATTGGAACAGCAACACGACCATCGCGACCAGTCCAGTCGCGTTCAGGCGGTGTGCAATTTCTTTGGGCCGACGGATTTTCTCAGGATGCAGCAAGACTCGTTGCCGAACGGTCCGATCCGACACGATTCGAGCGATTCCCCCGAGTCCAAGCTGATCGGCGGTCCGGTTCAAGAACATCCAGAAAAAGTCGCATTGGCGAATCCGATTACCTACGTGACCCAAGACGATCCCCCGTTTTTGATCGTGCATGGTGACCGGGATCCGCTGGTACCCTGGCAACAAAGCAAGTACTTGTACGAAGCCTTGGTGCAGGCCCAAAACCCGGACGCCTCGCTGCATGTCATCAAGGGCGCAGGACACGGCTTCGGCTCGAACGCGGAGGTGAGTCTTCTGGTTGAGAACTTTTTTGAGAAGCACCTCAAGTCGAGATCCTCCACGGACCAGCTGGTCGCTCAGCTCGAAGCTCCTCTGCCCGTTCCGAAACATTTGCGTGAGTTGTTCGATCGAATGGAAGCCGCAAATCGTCGATCGCAAGACGTCTTCCGAGCTTTGACGGTTAAGCAGATGAACTTCAAACCCTCCGACGGAACGCATACGCCGCGTTGGAATGCCGAACACATGGCCGGTCGTCAACTTCTCTTCTTTTCTCAAATTTACAATGCCATCGATCCGAGCATTCCGGTCGTCGATCGGAACCCGAAACAGATGCCCGATGTTTACGAGGCCCGACACCCGGACTGGAGCGGAGCAGACGAGGCGCGTGCCATGCAGCGAGTCGACAACTTCTGCCGGCACTATGCCCATTTGCTCAAAGACACGCGACTCAACGACAGGCCCCCAGCGACATCATGGCCGTCGCTGGCTGCCCTGCTGCTGCAAATGGAAAGGCATTACGATGAGCATACCGCGAACGTCAAAAAGAAATTTGAACTTTCCGATTGGCCGCAAGAGTAGGCGTGGCCAGGCCGCTATGCCCCCTGGATATTCTTCACTGGACGAGCATGAATGTGGGTTTTTGAGTTGTCAGTCATGCTCATGATGATTGGCCTGAATAGTGTCTTTGCTGCCTACGAAATCTCGCTTGCCTCCATCGGCGTGGGGAGATTACACACGCTCAGCTCGGAAAAGAAACGTGGTTCGGAAGCCGCGGTTCGGATGAAAGACAATATCGAAGGCAGCTTGGCCGTTGTTCAGTTGGGGATCACCCTCGTCGGCGTGATTGCCGCCGCGACCGGAGGCGCGGGAGCCGAAGAGTCCTTCGAGCCGATCTTGCTGAGCCGGGGCGTGCCGGAGAGCCTTTCGCAAATCCTCGCCATCGCCGTCGTCGTCGTGCCGTTGACGATTGTCACGATTGTCGTCGGCGAACTTGTGCCCAAAGTCTTTGCGCTGCGCAACAAGGAATTGGTGTGTTTGGCGCTGTCCCCGGTGATGGAATGGTTTGCGATCAGCGTTCGGCCGGCTGTGTGGTTTCTTAAAGGCTCCGTTTCATGGATCATGCGACTTAGCGGTCGCGGCGAAGACGTAGAGGACCAATCTGCCATCGAAGAACTGCACGGCGCAGCAACGTTTGCTCGAATTTCCAGCCTGATCGGGCGACGGGAGGAAGGCATCATCCGGAGCGCTTCTCGCCTGTCTTCGACTCCGGTCAAAAAGATCGCTTTGCCGGCCGAACATATCGAGATGCTGGTCGCCGATCAGACGCTATCCGAAGCCCTGCTGGCCGCACATCAAAATATGCACACACGGTATCCGGTGACCGAAGAGGCCGGAGACGCGCAACGCATCATCGGCTATGCCAATTTCAAGGACATCGTCGCCAACATGCGGCTTGCACCGTATTCATCGAGCTTTCGTAAACTGGTTCGCTCTCTCGGATCATTCGATGCGGAACTCCCGCTCTCAGACTGCTTGGAACGACTTATCCGAGACCGAAGCCACATTGCTCTGGTGAAAAATCGGAGCGGTACCGTTGTCGGCATGATTACGCTCGAAGACATCATTGAAGAACTCGTCGGCGAAATACACGATGAGTTCGATCGGATCCCGACTCACCTGATCCGAACCGGCGATGGGTGGATAGCCGGCGGCTTCGTTTCCCTAAATCAACTTCGTGACGTCGCGGGGATTGAGCTTAAACCGATCGGCGACAAACCCGTCTACACACTCAATGATTGGCTCGTCGAATTCCTCGGCCGGCCTCCCCGTGGCGGAGAATCCATCGAGTCGGATGGTTACAACCTCAATGTCCGGAAGATGCGGAACGTCATGGTGCAGGAAGCCTTCCTATTCAAAACGCAGGTTTCAGATGACTGATGCTTCGAGTCCTCGGTCCTTTGAACCTTGAACTCCGCATCCCTTGCGGTCAGCCTTCTTTGCCGTCCCCTTCTCGCCAAAAAAGCACGAGAGGTTCGAAAAATTCGAACCGGACGAGCGGATAATCAAGCATGAAAAGGCGAAAAAATTCGAGGCGTGCCGGTCCTTCGGTCACGCGGCAGACGCGCCGACTCACCAGAACGGCCATTCGGCGACCGCAGCCGCGCGGATCGATCTCCGCGCCGTGCTGCGTGGGCCGAAACCGATCGCTAGACGCGAGCGGCTTTCTCATTGATGGACGACTCGGCAATCTGAGTCAACTTCTTGTCCGCGTCGCCCTCCTCTTGCAACGTTTGCTGCAACAAGTCTGCCACCTCTTGCCGGCCGCACCGCTGTGCAAAGTTTCTCGCCGAACCGTAACCGGCGATCTCGTAATGTTCGACCCGCTGTGCCGCCGCGATCAACGCGGCATCCTTGATCGCCGGGTCGCCCTTGGCGTTGATCATCTCCTCACCTTCCTTCACCAACCCTTTCATCGCTTCACACGATTCCCGTTTGGCGGATTGATCGAGAAGCTGAAAGGCTTGCTCGAGACGATTGACTTGAGTCTTCGTCTCGTTCAAATGACTTTGAAAAGCTTGCTTCAATTGCGGTGATGACGCCGCGTCGGCCATCTTGGGAAGCGCATCGACCAAACGATTCTCGGCGTCGTACAAGTCTTGCAATTGCTCGATCAGCAAGGATTCGAGCGAGTCGAATTCGGTGCTCGTAAACAGACCCATGAAGAAACTCCTTTGTGTTGAGATAGAAATCAGACAATGATTCAGGGGCCGCAAATTGGAGACCAAAGTGCCGTCGTGACCGGCCGAAACCGCGACCGGCTGTTTCGATACGGGGAGCTGTTTCGATACGGGGATGCGCCCAGGGCCGGCCGGCCAATCACGACCACGGCAGACGGTCGGCCATGCCGACGCCCAACGCGCAAAACGGTCTCAAAATGACCAAATCAACCCGTCCCGTTTCATCTCCGCTTTCCTCCGCCGTCGATCGATTACCAGTTCCCGGTGAACCGGCACATTCATTTCTGGCGACTCACTGCCAGAACTGCGGACACGACTTTAATTCTGCTCGACATCGCGAACGACACGAAAACCCGTGTAGACCGCCGAATCGGCTTTTTCCGCAAACGTGCGGATTGAACATCGGACGGCTGCCGGCGCACAAGTCCACGCGCCACCGCGGATAACGCGCCAATCACCGTAACGATGCTGGTCAGTTTTCTCGTCCAACAACGGATCGCTCACCAAGACTTCGCCCCATTGAGGCCGAGGTACTCCGTCGAAGTATTGGCGATACAGATCAGCCTGCCAAAGATCCTGGCACCACTCCCAGACATTTCCATGCATGTCGTACAGCCCCCATGGGTTGGGACGGTAGCTAGCCACCGCTGCTGTGAAGACGACGCCATCGCCATCCTTTTCGGCCAGTCCGACGGCGCGTTGATAGCGGGTCGTGTCGGGCTGTGCTGCCTCCAACGCTCCGTCAGCAACATTGGCGTGGACGTAGGCCTCGTCGGGGTCTTCACCCCAACTGTACCACGTGCTCTGACCGCTTCGGCAAGCGTACTCCCATTCGGCTTCGCTGGGCAACCGGTACGTTACGCCTTCTTTCTTCGATAGCCACCCGCAAAACGCCCGCGCATCATTCCAACTGACCCCGACGACCGGATGCTGATCGGTTTGTGGAAAGCCGGGCGATTTCCAAGTCACCTCGGCGGATTTGTGAAAGCGGTCGACGTAGTTCTTCTCATCAGGAAAGCAGCCGAGCGCTCCACCACCACGCTCCGCATCGGTGGTGTAGCCAGTCGAATCGGTAAACGCAGCAAACTGGCCGACCGTGACTTCGGTCCGAGACATCTCAAAAGGACGTGTCAGGACGACGCGATGCGCTCGCATCTCATCGGCGAACGATTGTGAATTACTGAATCGATGCTGCATCTTAAAACGGTGTTCGCCGTGGTTGCTCTCATCGAAACCACGCATGTACTCGCCCGCCGCCAGTCGCACGAACTGCATCCCGACTGAATTTTCTTTCGCGACCGGAATGGCGTCTTGGCTATGAAGAAATCCGGCCAGCGGGTTGAAGGCGATCGCCATCGATGCGCAGCCGATCGCCGACAGCCATGTGGACCACAACGGCCGCAACCGTCTCGCGGCATAGTGCGCGAACAAGCGTGGTGGCTCGAGCAAGTGAACAGAATTGCGGCTCACCCGATCAGCTCCGTGATTGGTCCCGAGCTGTCTTGGAAGTTGCCTTCAACCGGAACCCCCGATTTCTCCACCATCGTCTGCCAAACCGAGGACAACGGAGTCGGTTGCTTCAGTTCCACATGGGTTTTGTGCTGAATGCCAAGCCCGCTGCCGCCGGACAGCACGGTGGGCAAACGATCTTTGCTATGACCGATGCCCATGCCGCTGGAAAAGCCCAACATGGTGTGGTCCAACAAGCTTCCGTCGCCGTCGCTAATCGATTCCAGACGATCCAAGAAGTAACTCCAGTGCTTCATGTAGATCGTGTCGACTTTTGCCAGATCTTCCAAATTCTTTGGGTCGTTCCCGTGGTGACTTAATTCGTGATAACCCTTCGAGACGCCAAATTCTGGATAGACACCGCCAGCCAGTTCCGTGCGAACAACGTAAGTGACGACTCGTGTCGAATCGGTTTGAAAGGCGAGGGCAATCAAGTCGTACATCAGTTTGGCGTAGTCGTCGTACAGGAATCTACCGTTACCCTCAGGAGCGACTGCCTTTTCGAAGTCGCCCATCCCTGTGCGATCGGGTTGCGGTTTGGGACGGTCCGCCCAATCGATCTCGCGGTTCAGCGATTGTTCGACTTCGCGAATGGAATGGAGGTACTGGTCGAGTTGTCGGCGGTCGGCCTGACCCACTTTGCGACCAAGCTGCTTGGCGTCGCTCAAGACCGCATCCAACACGCTCTGGCGCTGTCGGAATTCTACGCCCTGCCCGGCCTTCTGAGCGGCATTGTTCGCTCGAAACAGCTGATCGAAAATCTGCTTGGGATCATTCTCCGCGGCCAAAGGCACGCCTTGTCGATTCCACGAAATCGTGGCCAAGGCTTGGCTACCGAAGCCGGTACCGCGTTTGACTGAAAACTGCAGTGACGGGAAGCGAGTCTCTTTGCCATGCAGTTCGGCGACCAATTGATCCGGAGAAATCGATTGTTTTTCACCAGCCGCGATCGAGGTTGAAAACGGATACGCACCGTGGTGTCCGCCGCCGTGTTCCAACTGAGTTCCGGATAGCACCGTAAACTTGCCGCGGTGACCTTCCAAGGGTTGCAAGATCCGAGACAACTTGGCGTCCACTCCCACGCCCTCCGGGTAGAACTGACGCATGTTCATACCGGTCCCAAAGTAGAAAATGCCCATCCGCGGGACGACTTGCGGACCGGTAGCCGCAGCCGCACGTCGGGAAAGCATCGCCTCGAGCCAAGGTAACGCTAAACACGTTCCCGCGCCGCGTAAGACCGCCCGTCGTGATATTGGTCGCAACCTTTGAATATTCATTTGGTTAAGAATGCCTTACTGGTAACGAGTGTTTGAATCAAGGATCGTAGCGAATCATTCTCGGACCGCATCTTCTGTACCACGGCATTCAGCGCCGCATCATCGCTCGGCTCAATCGGTCGTCCCAAAGCATAGATCCATAGCTTTTCAGCCAACGCGCGGCGAAAACGATCGTCTTGTTCCAACAGCCTTTCGCGATATTGATGGAAACCATCAAACGATTGTCCCCCCGGCAATTTCCCGCTAGCATCGATCGGCGGGCGCCGCGCGCCACGAAAGTTTTCACCATCCTGCTGGTCACGCCAAACGCCGATGACGTTAAAGTTCTCCAGTGCCAAACCGTACGGATCAAGCGAGCGGTGGCACGCCGCGCAGGCTTCGATCTGCTGGTGCTGCAATAGCCGCTCGCGGACCGTCAGTCGTTCGCCCTGAATGTTCGGTTCGACTTCACCGACGTTCGGTGGCGGCGGGTCGGGGGGGTCATTGAACAGCACTTCCCGGACGTAGACGGCTCGCGATACCGGCTTGGTGCGAATCCCATCCGAACCAGCCAGATGCACACCCGCCATCCCCAACAGGCCACCGCGCGGTGAATCTTCGGTCAGCCGGACCTTGCGGAACTCTTCTCCCTCCACTCCGTCGATTCCGTAGTGCTGTGCCAGTCGCTCGTTCAACACTGCAAAGTCGGAGTGCAAAAAGTTCATCACGCTCAGGTCTTCCGTCAGCACCGCTCGAAAAAACTTCAGCGGTTCGTCCACGACGGCCGCGCCCAACGCGGGATCAAAATCGCGGTACAGGTATTTGTCAGGCGTAAAATTCAGAAAGGTGTCGGTCTGGAGCCATTGACCGGCAAAACGATCCACAAAGCGGTCGATCTTCGGATCTTCCAACATGCGGTCCACCTGTTGCCGAAGCACCGTCGAGTCCGTCAAACGGAGACTTTTGGCGTCGGCAAACAGCGCTTCATCGGGAAGCGAGTTCCATAGAAAGAAAGACAATCGCGACGCCAGTTCGAAGTCATTCAGCGGTCGCGGACTGTTCGGTTCGTCGCGAGCCGGCTCGACCAAATACAGGAAGTTCGGAGACGTCAGCACCGCGGTCAGCCCTATACGGATCGCCTCATGGAACGACTCTTGATGCTCTAACTCATTCGCCACCACGCTCAGAATCGGCCGCAACTCAGCTTCATCGATCGGCCGCCGCCAAGCGCGGGGCAAGAACCGCCCGAAAATCTCGCGAGCAGCCGACATTTCGTCGCCAGACGGATCGGTTTCACCCAACAACAGCGTGTGACTTTTGGGAGGCCACTGATCGTACAGCGGACCTTCGACTTCGAGATAATCCAGAAAGACTCGTGGATAGCGGGTCAGATCCGACTTGTCCGGATCGGGTGTCGAACGGTCCCCACCCCAACCTTCGGCGACCTTGCGACCATCCAACCGCAGCGTTTCGGCGAACTCGCCCGCCTTGCCAAGCTCATCGTTGCGACGACGAAAATCTTCGCCCGGCCGTTGGCCCATGTACAACGAAGTGCCATTGAGCAGTTCGACGCTGAGTTCATTGCCGAGCGTATCGCGGGGAACGGTAACCGTGTATTCAGCCGGTTGATCCCAAGGTGCATTGACGTCGACTTCCAACAAGTTCTGCAACGAATCGTCGGGATGCTTATGTCGTAAGCGAATTCGAGGGACGGTGCCGTCTTCTCCCGCCGCGCCGCCTGCCCTTAACGTGAAGCGATAAAAGCCGTTGACCGGCGCCACGTTGTTATCACGCCGACCCGGATAACGAAGCAGACCGAACGAACGGGTGCTGCCTTCGACCAACTCCAAACCACCGTCGACCAGATTCAAGCCGCGGCGTGCAAGCATGTACTTCAACGCATTGCTGTCACGGATGGCTTCGAACTCCAACCGCATCACTTCGGTTGGATACTCCGGTGATCCATCGACGATTGCCCGGTCGGCGATCCGCCGGGCCACTTGGTAATACATTGACATCAGCGACGGGTCCAGCAGCAAAGCACCGCTGACCTTATCGAAACCTTCGGCCGTTCCGTCGGGCGGCAGGAAATCCAACGGACTTTCGCCCGTGGGAAACTGCATCTGCAACAAATCGGACACGGCGTGGGTGTATTCGTAACGATTCATCCGCCGCATCAGCACGCCGCCGTCGGCTGCTAACCCCGCCCGTTCCGCATCGCGGAGCCTCGTTGCGATCCACTGCGAAATCGCGTCAATCTGTTCGATGGGCATCGCCGGTTCTCCCTGCGGCGGCATCTCGCCGAGGTTGATACGGTTGCGGACTTCGATCCAAGCCGCCGCGTTGGCCCGCGCCGCGAAATCAGTCGTCAATCGATCGACCCGGAAATCGCCCTCCGCCCCCTCGGATCGGTGGCAACGAATGCAATGCTGCTGTAGCGATCGAGCAACACCGCCGGGGATCGCTTGCTCCGCAGCATGTCCGAGGCCGGTGCCGCCCGGCGCGACCCCTACTGCGCCCAAAAAGAACAAAGCCGATAACCGGATCATCGAAGCGTTGCGGGAAGGAGGAAGCGAAGGGTGAGGGCCGGCGGCTGGTCGCAATGGTTCGATCAGCCTTGCCGCTGCGAGCCCCCAGTATAGCAGTTCCAAATCGCATTCCCGCATCGCACCCCGCCGATCGCAGCGGTGAAGCGCCCCGAAACGCGGCGATCGCCCGACAAAACGAGTCGGCCGGCCCCCGTCGCGGATCGAAAAAACCGAGGGCACGGAGCAAAAAATTGACACGGCCCGGGCCGACCCGCCACAAGACGGCCCGCCACTGAGGGTCCCGTGCCCGGAAGGACAGATCGATCCGAAACCAGAAGGACAGTTCGGTCCGAGCAGGACAGAACAAGTCGGCCACCGTCAAGCAGAAGTCAAATCCCCCAGTGCCAAGCCGTACCGACCGGAAACGGTGGGATCGGAAAAGGTGACGGATCGGAAAAGGTGACGCGGATCGGAAAAGGTGACGGGGGGAATAATCTGCGAGGGCGGGAAATGATCTGCGGTGGCGAGGGGACTCCTTGGCGAGGAACAGGCCCGATTCGATCGTTGAAGCATCGGGTGTTCTGTTGCCTCGCCCATGCCTTGTTGACCGCTGTTCTGTTGGCGACTTGGGCGCCGAGTCATCGCCTCGGCTTTTTCGACAACCTTGAAGTCCGGTACGACGAAGCTGCTTTTTCCGTCCAGAACAGGGGGATCCGTTGGTAGCGTTTCATCAGTTGCTCCTGGAAAATCGAGGATTCATGGATCGATGCCGTCGTCACGCCCCTTCCCTGGCGAGGGGACGCGGCGGCAACTCGGCTTGGCGACATAGCGACAGCCTCACCGGCTGGAGATGCAACATTGAGATGCGAGTTCCAAACCCAAAAATGGTCCCCCATCGATGATGACCTCATCCCACTCGCGACCAGCTCACACCCTCCTCCCTCTCCAGTGAGAAACTATCCGGGATGCCCGATGGCGGAAACGCCGTAAAAGGCGGACAATCTGGTTTTAGCCGCAACGGAGTGGACCGCGATGAATACCGAACGACGAGCTTACAAATCTGATGTTTCCGACGAGCAATGGCAATGGCTTGGCCCTGAACTCGAGCGTTTGACGCCGCCAAGTCACCTCGGCCAACCTCGCAAAGTTGATTTGCGAAAAGTGTATAACACGATTCAGTATCAAGCTCGCAGCGGATGTCAGTGGGACATGCTTCCCCACGATTTGTTGCCCAAAAGTACGGTGTACGATTACTTCAAACGATGGCGAGACGACGGCACGTTGGATCGCTTGAACGCCCATGTCGTGAAGCTGGTCCGCCGAGCCGATTCGTCCGACCGCGGGAGTTCGCCCGTGCCGGTAGCATTGACTCCAAAACGGTGCCCAGCACGCAGGCGTGCGAAGGCCGCGGATACGACGGAGGCAAGAAAATCACGGGGCGAAAGCGGAATATCGTGGTCGATACCGAACCAACATCCGTTCAACTACCCGCAAAAACCGGCGTCAGCGATTTGCCTGCAAAGCGAAATCGTTTAACCGGATAGTTTCTGAAACATTTTGCTTTCCCCCGTGACCCGTCGGTTTGCCGTTCAAAAAAGCTTCACCGGGCATGCTTCCACACGATTGGCGCGAGATTTTCTCTGCTGTCCCGCAGGAACTGGTGCGAGGTCTGCGAAACCTGCCAGTGATTGATCACGAACCGGGATCGCGCGTGGGGAATTCCTTTGCAATCCGCCGACAAAGCGACATCAAACGAAGAAACGTCATCTCAAGAAAAGTCATCCGAAGAGCTGGAAAAGCCACTCGGGCTGGCGGATGTTTACGCGATCAGCACGGGTGCCATGTTCGCTTCCGGCTTTTTCTTGTTGCCTGGGGTGGCCGCCGCCGAGTCCGGGCCGGCGGTGATTTTGGCTTACGGGATCGCCAGTCTGATCATGACTCCGACGGCTTTGGCGATCGCCGAGTTAAGCACAACGATGCCGCGCGCCGGTGGCCCGTATTTCTTTATCGACCGTGGATTCGGCCCCGCTGCGGGGACCGTGGGTGGGATCGGCGTGTGGTCGGTGCTCGTTCTAAAAAGCGCGTTCGCGCTGGTCGGGATGGGGGCGTACTTGGGGTTGGTGTTGAACATCCCCATCGAACCGGTGGCGATCACGATGACGGCTCTGTTTGCCGTTTTAAATATTTGGGGGGCGAAACAAGGGGCCCGCTTGCAACAGGTTTTGGTGCTGGCACTTGTGGTCTTGATGGTGCTTTATTTGATTGCCGGATTTTGGTCCATCAGCCGGATGGGATTCTCGGACGTTCGCGAGCGTCAATTGACACCTTTCATGCCCTTTGGGACTGCTTCCGTTTTGTCGACGATCGGGATGGTGTTCGTGTCGTTTGCCGGGCTTTCAAAAGTCGCCAGCGTTGCCGAAGAGGTCGATCGGCCGCGGCGAAATATTCCGATCGGGATCGGTGCGGGTTTGCTGTCGGTCGCGGTCATTTACGTCGCCGGAGTCTACGTGATGGTGGCGACGGTGCCGGCGAGCGAACTTCGCGAGGACCTCACGCCGGTGGCCACGGCGGCGGGGAGTTTTGTGACTTGGATTCCGACTTCGGTCGTGACGATCTTGATTGTCATTGCCGCGATCTCGGCTTTCGCCTCGACGGGCAATGCCGGTTTGTTGGCCGCTTCGCGTATCCCGTTGGCCATGGCACGCGACGGATTAACCTGGTCCGGGTTCGACCACCTCGGTCGATATGGCACCCCGACGCGTGGGATCCTTGCGACCGCGATCGCGATGATCGCGATCATTTTATTGTTCGATGTTGAGAGTCTCGCCCGGTTGGCGTCTTCGTTTTTGCTGTTCACGTTCGCGCTGTTGAACCTGACCGTGATTGTGATGCGTGAGAGCCGGATCGAATCGTATGTGCCCAATTTCAGCGTCCCTCTGTATCCGTGGACGCCTTTGGCCGGGATGCTGATTAGCCTCGGGCTGATCGGCGTGTTGGGTTGGTTTTACGGTCTGTTCCTGGTGGCGATGATCGTGGTCTCGTTGATTTGGTATTTCGCGTTCGCGGCTCGGCGGGTCGATCGGCGGGGTGCGATCTACAATAGTTTCGCCCGCTTGGCGAAACGCAAATACGAACCGTTGGAGGAGGAACTATGGAACATCATGCAGGAACACGCGGGCGCGGATGAAGCCTTGTTCGATGAAGTGGTGGCTCAAGCGATCGTCCTTGATCTCGGCTCGCCGGTCGAGTTTGATCAGTTGGTCGATCGAGTGTCCTCACGATTTGCCGAACAGTTCGCGGAGTCTGACCGGCTCACTGTTTCGGAACAGGAGCTCGCGGCCGCGTTTCGCGATCGAGGCGGTGAGGGCGGGCCGCCGGTGACCGGAGAAGCCGTGCTGATCGATTTGTGCCAAGCCGGAATCGATCGTACACGACTGATGATGGTGCGGGTCGGTCGCGGGAAGCATCGCGACGACGTGGAAGATTCGGTCGGCGAGCCGAAACACTCGTCGCAACGGCCGACGACTCCGGTCGTTTACGCGGCACTGTTTTTGGTCAGTCCCGATGACCACGAAAACCATCACCGTCGGATTCTGGCCGCCCTGAGTGCTCGGATTGATGAGCCTGGCTTTTTGAGCGTTTGGCAAAGTGCCGAGTCGGAGCATCAATTGCGAGAATCGTTCCTGCGCTCGGATCATTTCGCGATGCTGCGCGTCGACGACGATTCCGATAACGGGGCACTCAGCGGACATCGCATCGATGCTTTGGAAATGCCCGATGATGTCCGTGTGGTTGCGGTTCATCGCGAGGGGGATTCCCTTTACCCGGACCCCGACTTGGTACTCCGGGAACACGACCGGGTGACGATTGTGGGTGAGCCGGATGCGGTGCGAATCGCATTTGCCGCTTTCGGGCGAAACCAGGCCTGAACGCGGGTCTTCAAACGGGGTTGCTCTTGTTGCCGATCAAGTCGATTCGTTAGTCAAATTGTTGGGGTGATGGGTTCATCAGCGTGCGGATCGGTGTGAAACTCCAGGGCCTTTGAGAATCGTGACCGGTCCGGGCAGGCGAGGTTTGGTTTGACCGTCTTGATGCATTTACGATTGGCCGGTTGTGTCTGTTTGGTGCTTGGCTTTGCCGGGTGCCAAGTGCTTGCGCCGGTGCCGATCGATGTTCAGCGACAAAAGATCCCCGCGGCGTTGATCGAGGATGGGAAGCCGCAGGTCGAAATCGGTCGCCGCCAGCCGCTGATCGATGGAATCGGTTGGGTGGTGGGAATTCCGAGCAAAATTTTGCTTTGGGATCGGCGAGTCGACAATCACCGAATCTCCGAGGGAACCGTGTTGGCGACGGCGGATTATCTCGAGCGGAACAATTTGCCCCACATCAAGGTGCGGGCGAACCAATACGCACCGATTCAAGATTGGCATCGGCTGCGCAAGAACGATGCGGTCGCTTGGCCGTGGCGTTACTCGTTGGGAATCGTGCAACTTGCCGGAGAAACGATTTTTCCCGGACGCGTTTTTGGCGGCGACCATTTTAATCCGTTCACCCAAACGGTTCACCTTTACAGCGACGTGCCGGCGATCGCGCTGCACGAAGGCGGGCACGCGAAGGATTTTACGCGTCGAAAATATCCGGGAACGTACGCGGCGGCGTATCTGTTTGTCCCGTTGTGGCACGAAACGCTGGCGTCGCAGGACGTGTTCGCGTATCTGGCATCGAGGGGCGATGTGGAGGGGACGATGGAAGCGAATCGGATTTTATATCCGGCATACGGGACGTATGTCGGCAACGGTCTCGGGTATCTGGTCCCGAAATACGCGACCCCGGTTTATTACGCCAGTGTGCTCGCGGGTCACGCCAATG
>CAYVRC010000109.1:0-6465 GCA_964453205.1 uncultured Pirellulaceae bacterium
AGTTTTACCACGACCACATCGAAAGCACGATCAACCAACGCGAAGTCGGCGTCGACGTGCCGAGTTTCAGCGAAGCGATTCGGCGTGCCCTCCGTCAAGACCCTGACGTGATTCTGGTCGGCGAGCTTCGTGACTTGGAAACCATCGAGGCGGCCATCAGCGCGGCGGAAACCGGCCACGTGGTGTTCGGCACGCTGCACACCAACAGCGCCCAAGGCACGGTCAACCGGATCATCGACGCGTTCCCCGGCAACTTGCAGGACCAGATCCGGACCCAGCTTGCCAGCACCCTGATCGGCGTCGTCGCCCAAACCTTGCTGCCACGGATCGGCGGCGGTCGATGCGCGGCTTATGAAATTCTGGTCGTCACCCCGGGGATCGCCAACCTGATCCGCGAGAACAAGACCTTCCGCATCAACAGTTCCATGCAAACGGGTGCCAAGTTCGGCATGCAGTTGATGGACGACGCGTTGTTCTATCACTGGAAAGACGAAAAGGTCACCGTCGAAGACGTGTTGGCCAAAGCCCACCGCCCCGACGATTTGGCGCGACGCATCGTCCAAGCCCGCAAGGGCCTGGGCGACGAAGCGATGCCGATCGGCGAAGACGAGGGCTGACCGCGTTCGGTCACCAGCCACCCGACTCCATTCATCCTTCAACCTTTTCGAATCCATGGCCGCACGACGAATCGGACAGATCCTTGTTGACCTCGGTTTCCTGACCGACGAGCAACTGGAAGCCGTCTTGGCTGAACAAGAACAGCAACCGGGTGCCCTGTTCGGCAAGATCGCCGAAGAGATGACGTTGATCACCGACGAACAGTTGGCCCAGGCGCTGGCCGAGCAGATGGGCATGCAGACGGTGTCGCTGGGCGACGCCGACTTGTCCCCCGACGTGCTGGCGAAGGTCTCCGAGACGATGGCCCAGCTGTATCGCATCGTGCCGATCGCTTTCGAGGGCAACTTGTTGACCGTCGCGACGTGCGATCCGCAGAACTTGACCATCCAGGACGAACTGCGGACCTTTTTGGGCCTGGAAATCGGCATGGTCGTGGCCACCGAACACGACGTGCTGCAGACGATCGAAAAGTACTACGACAGCGAATCCGAGAGCGTCGAAAAGCTGGTCGCCGAGCTGGCCGAAGACGACGAGCTGAAATCCGCGATCTCCGCGCTCGACAGTGAAAAATTCAACATCACCGACGCCGAAGCTTTGGCCGATTCGGCACCGGTTCGCAAGCTGTTGAACATGGTGTTGCTGTTGGCCATCAAGGACCACGCCAGCGACATCCACTTCGAGCCGTTCGAAGACGAGTTCCGCATCCGCATCAAAGCCGAGGGCGTGTTGTACGAAATGGTGCCGCCGCCGCGTCACTTGGCTTTTGCGATCACGACGCGGATCAAGGTGATGGCGGACTTGGACATCGCCGAACGCCGCATGCCGCAAGACGGACGGATCGAATTGATGGTCGGTGGTCACCCGGTCGACCTTCGGGTCAGCGTGTTGCCGACGATCTTCGGCGAAAGCGTCGTCATGCGGATTTTGGACCGCAGCGTCGTGAACTTGTCCTTGGAGAACGTCGGCATGGACGAGAAGACGATCGCCGACTTTCGCAACGCGATCGATCGCCCCAACGGCATCGTGCTGGTGACCGGCCCGACGGGCAGCGGCAAAACCACCACGCTGTATTCGGCACTCACCGAGCTGAACGACATCAAGGATAAGCTGATCACGACCGAGGATCCGGTCGAGTACGACATCGACGGCATCATTCAAATTCCGATCGACACCGACGTCGGCGTGACGTTCGCCGGTTGCCTGAGAGCGATCTTGCGGCAAGACCCCGATACGATCCTGGTCGGCGAGATCCGTGACTTGGAAACCGCCGAAATTTCGATCCAAGCGGCGCTGACCGGCCACCTGGTCTTCAGCACCCTGCACACCAACAGCGCGCCGGCGACGGTGACACGCTTGAAAGACATGGGCATCCAACCGTTCATGATTTGTGCGACGGTCGAGGCCATCTTGGCGCAGCGATTGGTCCGCCGCGTGTGCACCAAATGCGCCGAGGAGGCCAAGGTCAGCACCGAAATGCTCCGCGACCTGGGCATCACCCGGGAATCCGTCGGCGAAGCAAAGTTTTACAAGGGCGTCGGCTGCGACCAGTGCAACAACACCGGGTACAAAGGCCGCGTCGCGTTGTTCGAATTGATGATCTTGAACGACAAGATCCGCGACATGGTTCTGGGCAACGCATCGACCGACGATATTCGCGACGAAGCGGCCCGCAACGGCATGATCCCCTTGCGTGATTACGGCATGGACATGGCTTCTCAAGGAATCACGACACTCGAAGAAGTGCTTCGGGAAACAGTAGAAGAATAAGGCGGCAGGCCCGACCGTTGACGGCGTCCTGCCCCCAGAGACCGATCCACCTTTAACCACCGCGTAGCCTGACGATGCCCACCTATCAATTCGAAGCGATGGACGCGACCGGACAAGAAATCCGGGACGAGATCGATGCGGCCAATGAAGAGGAAGCCCAAACCACCATCCGCCAGATGGGCTACTTCGTCACCAAGATCGCGGTCAAGAAACAGGCCGCCGCGGCGAAGACCGCTGCCGGGAAAAAGAAACGGCCCTTCGCGATCGGCGGCGGCGGCACCAAACAAGTCTGTGCGTTCACGCGACAGCTTTCCATCCTGCAAGACGCCGGTCTGCCGATTCTGCGAAGCCTGAAAATCCTCGAAGGCAACGCCAAACCGGGCAAACTGAAAAACGCGTTGATGGACGTCTGCGACGAGATCGAAGGCGGGGCGACGCTCAGCGAAGCGATGGCGAAATGCCCGAAGGTCTTCAACCGCTTGTACGTCAACATGATCAAGGCCGGCGAGGCCGGCGGTGCTCTCGAAACGATCTTGAATCGCTTGGCCGATTTCCAAGAACGTGCCGAATCGCTCAAACGCAAAGTCAAAGGCGCGTTGATTTATCCCGTCATCGTCGTCATGGTCGCCGTCGCGATCCTGTCGTTCATCATGATCTTCATCGTCCCGACCTTCGAACAAATGTTCGAGGAATTCGGTTTGACGTTGCCGACGGCCACCGTGCTGTTGATCGCGATGGCGAACTACATCAAAGACTACTGGTTCCTGTTGTTCGCGATCCCGATCTGCTTTCTGATCACGATCAAGCTGCTGCGTAAATTCCGCCACGGACGGATCGGGTTCGACATGTTCATCCTGCGGGTGCCCGTGTTCGGTTCGTTGATCGAAAAGAACATTCTGGCCCGGACGACGCGGACGCTGGGCACGTTGATCTCCAGCGGGGTGCCGATTCTGGAAGCCATCAACATCACCCGGGAAACGGCCGGCAACGCGATGTTCGAGCGGCTGTTCACCGGCGTCAACGATTCGATCCGCGAAGGCGAAGTCATCAGCAAGCCGCTGCGTGAATACAGCGTGCTCGGATTCCACCCGATGACGTTGGTGTTTTGGATGATCTTCGGCGGCTTCCCCGGCCTGATGATGTTGTCGGTCGCGTTGACGGCGACGGGAACCAAACTGGACGACGGCACGATGGTTCAGGCGCTGACCGGCTGGGGCCTTTATTTGTTGTGGGGCGGCGGTGTTTTGGCCGGCCTTTACTACATCACCAAAATCAAGGGCCGTGTCGTCGACGACTTGGTCGTCAACATGGTCGACGTCGGCGAAGAAACCGGCGAACTGGACACGATGCTTTACAAAGTCGCCGACACGTACGACGAAGAAGTCCGCGTGCTGACCGATGGTCTGACGGCTTTGATGGAACCCCTGATGATCGTGTTCCTGGGACTGGCCGTCGGTTTCATCGTCATCAGTTTGTTCATGCCGCTTGTCGATTTGATCTCCGGCTTGGCTTAAGTCGCGTCGGGACAAAGCCGTGCGACCGCCCCGGCGTGCGCACGCCCGACCTCCCTCCCTACTATTTTCCGAACTCAGTCCTCCGCACTTTACCCATGACCCGATCCATCGACTCCAACTTTCAACGTCGTCCCGGATTCACCCTCGTCGAAATCCTGGTCGTCATCGTGATCATCGGCATCCTGGCCGGCTTGGCCTTGCCCGCCGTCACGAACGTGATCCGCACCGGACGCGAGACGTCGTTGAAATTGGAAGTGACCTCGATCGCCGACGCGGCGGAGAAGTACCAACTGGAACACGGCGACTATCCGCCGGACATGAGCAGTTGGACGATCGCCCAGCGGCATTTCCGCAAAGCCTTTCCGCGGATCTCCGCGATCGACATGTCGTTGATCTACAACATGTGCCACCCCGGGACGCCCGTCGGCCCGTCGCCCAATCCGATAAGTAGCAATGCCTTCGATCCCACGGCGATCGATCGCAGCGAGGCGTTGGTGTTGTTCCTCGGCGGGCTGAGTTCCGACGCGTCGTCGCCGTTCACCGGTCCCGGCGGACCGTTCGAGCTGATCGCCGGTTCGACCGGCAACCCCGCCGATCCGTCGCTGTATCAGTACAACATTTCACGCGACAACGCCTTCTTGGAACTCGCGCCCGATCGATTGACTTTGGTCGACGCTCAGCCCGGCGTGCCGCTGCGTTCGGATGACGAAGTCGCCTACGGCGGCGCGGTCGACCTGATCCCCGCGTATCAGCCCGAGGGCCGTTCGGCCCCGTTCTTGTATTTCGATGCCAGAACCTACGGCTCCGTGGCCGGCGTCCCGGGTGCATTCAACGGTTACTATCACCCCGAGTTCGGCGGCGTGCGGGCCTACAAGACGAACGTGGGCGTCAACGCGAATCCGACTTATGGCAGCACACCGGGGGCGTCGTTGGCGTCGTGGCAGTGGGCCGGCGACAACAGTTTTCAAATCATCTCGGCCGGCGCCGACAACATCTTCGGGACCGCGATCTGGGCGCCGCTCGGGAACCCGCAAACGCCCGCGGGTTCCAGTTCCGCCAGTTCGCCGCTTTTCTTCATCGAAAAGACCGGGCAAGCGATGGGCATGAATCCCTCGGCGACGACCTTTGCCGACACATTAATCAACGGCATCCGCGGATTCCAGGAAAGCGGATCGGTCAGCGGCGCCGAAGAAAACGGCCACTTGGACAACATCACCAGCTTCAGCGGCAGCACGCTGGAAAACGACCTGGAGAGCAACTGACGATCCCTCGCCGACAGGAAATCGCCGATTGGAAATTGCCGACGACACAAACCGAACCATTCATGAATAAGACCACACTCGAAACGAAGCACGCCGAGCCGACGATTCCGGCCAGACATCGCTCGGCTTTCACGCTGATCGAAGTCATGGTGGTGATGGTCGTCGGCGGCATTCTGCTGGGATTGGGCGCATCGATGATGGCCACCGCGCGTCAATCGTCGCGGATCTCCCGCACCCGGGCGGTCGTCAGCGTGATCAACGAAGTCATCAATCAACGTTTGGAGAGTCTTCGGACGCGTCCGTTCCCGATCAACCTGCCCGCCCCCGTGCCGCCCGTCGTTCGCATGGACCTGACACCGCCGCAGGCGGCGCGAGCCCGGTTGCTGATGATGCGGGACATGATGCGGATGGAGCTGCCCGATCGCTATTCGGACTTGATCGTCGATCCGAACGTCTCGGTCGCGTCGGCGAACGGCTACACCGAACCGACGGTGATTCAAGCCCTCGCCACCACCACCCTTCTCAACGGCACCCGCGTCAGGCAAGTGCCGACTCGCGTTCAGTGGTGGAATCCAACCGGCGGATTCCCCAACCACAACATTCCCGGCCAGCTTTCGGCGTACCGTGCCCGCCTTCCCATCGGGCCGGGGAACCGCACGACTTGGACGCCCGAGTTGGCCAGCAGTGAATGTCTGTACTTGATCATGTCGACGACCTTCATCGGCGGCACCTCGGCGATCGAAATGTTGCCGCGGGGACACGTCGAAGACACCGACGGCGACGGCGTCCCGGAGATCATCGACGGTTGGGGCAACCCCATCGGGTTCATCCGTTGGCCGGTAGGCTTCGTCGAACCGGGACGGACGACTTTTCCGCAGACCGTAGCCGAACTGCGACCCGAGGACGCCGACATCTTTCGATCCGACTACGCTTACGCGCCCGGCGCGACCCAGGCCCAGGTTTCCACCCGGCCGCTGCCGCGTTCGCTGCGACCGTTGATCGTGTCGGCCGGTCCCGACGGCGTGTTCGATTTGCGTTTCGTGCAAACCGGCGGCTCCGGCGACGTGATTTATTCCCGACAGACTTGGCCCGTTCAGCCGAACTGGGTCGGTCCGAGCAACATGCCGCCGAATCCTTATCCCGCGGCTTATCGATACATCGATCCGTACTTGCGGCAGTCCGTGGCAGCCGGCCTGATCGGCGAAACCATCGACACCGACGGCGACGGCACGCTCACGGGCGTTTCGGACAACATTTCGAACTATGACCTGGAAGCGGAGGCGGAATGATGACGCACTTCATCA
>CAYVRC010000109.1:6565-19812 GCA_964453205.1 uncultured Pirellulaceae bacterium
GTCCGTCAAGTCATGTCGTTTTTCGAAGCCGCCCGGAGCCGCGCGATCGCGACGCAGCAGCCCGTCGGCGTGGTGCTGGACCGGTACGGCGCGTTCGACCCGTTCGGACGTTCCTATGCGATCGAGATGCGACAAACGATTTCGATGCCGCCGTATCGCGGGGAATCGGCCGAGACCTTGGGCGTGGTCATCCATGACGATTTCTTCTTGAACAATCCAGCCAACCCGGTTGCCACGGCGGTCGTCCGTAGCGGCCCGTTCAACGCTTGCCTGTTCCGACAAATTGAAAACCCGCTGTTGCTGCTGAGCGCCAATTATCTGACCGACGGCGACCCGGCGAACGACCATTTGGCTCCGGTGCAACCGGGTGATTCGATCGAGCTGGACGGCAGCCGCCCGATGCGGATCGTCGACATCAATTTCGTCGACAACAACGACATCTCGCTGGCGACTTATGGGGCGCCGACGCCGCCTTGGGCTCCGATGAATCCGTTGTATCCGGAATGGGACATGACGGTGGACGGACCGTACATCAAGGTCCGTTTCGATTCGCGGAATTTCGTCCAGATGTCCGCCGCCGCGGCGACGTTCGAGCATCCGAGCGGATCGGTGGTGGCCGGCGGCACGCGACTTTGGCGTCCGACGCAGTACCGCATCCAGCGGTCGCCGACGCCGACCAGTTTGTCGCCGCTGAGAATGCTGAAAGGGATGGCCATCGATCTGACCTATTCCGGTTTCGGTCCGGGAGGCATTCAGTTTTCTCCGTTCATCATCGATTCCAACTCCGGAACCGTGGCCGACAACACGCAATTGAACGCCAACGGGCCAGTGGATTTTCTGCCGGTCGGTTTGGTGTTCGCGCCCGACGGCAGCGTTCAAGTCGTCGGCGGTGCCAATAGCTCACTTGCTTTCCAAGCGGTGCGTCCGACGGGCCAGATTTTCTTGCTGGTCGGCAAGACCGACGGGATTCGTCCCGACGATCCGTTTTCGACCGAGGAGCGGGCGGTGGCGAACATTTTGGATCCGGACAGCGTTTGGATCGTGATCAACCCGTCCAACGGCAACGTCACGGCATCGCCCAACGGCAAGGTTCCGCCGCCGAATCCGGCGCTGTCGGTCGAAGAGAACTTGTCGGCGGCTGTGTTGGCGGCCAGGTCCTTTGCCTACAACTCGCAAGACTTGGAGAGCCAGTAGTGATGACGAACTCGAAACATCCTCTCAGGACTCGACGGCTTTCGTCGCACCGCGGCGTGACGCTGGTCGAAGTCGCCTTTTCGATGGGCATCATCTTGATCGGCTTGGTCGGATTGATTTCGATCGTTCCGATCGCGGGCCGGCAAGCCAAAGACGCGGTCAGTTTGAACAACGCGACGGCTTTGGCGACCGCCGGGTTCGCCGAGTTTCAGGCACGCAACTATTTGCAATCGGGACGTTGGGTGCTGAAAAGTGATTTCGACGTGCCTGCCGCAACGCCACCGATCTCCAGCAATCCGCGAGAACCGTTGAGTTCCGGCCGGCCTCGATCGACCGTTTTCCTGAACACGTTGGCACAATTCACTCCGGCGTTCAGTCCGCTGATCACCGCCGACGCCGTTTGCATCGATCCGCAGTTCGTTGCTCACCGGCCCGGCTATTCTCCCGCGGGCAGCGGCGGTCCCTACGCACGCTTTCAGTCGCTCGGGACGAACGGGCATCGGCGGCTTCGCTTTCCGTATTACAAGGGGACCTACAATCCCCTGGTCAACCCGTCGGAACCGGTCACCGGCAGCAATCAATGGCCGTTCGTCCCCCGCATGACGCGTGTCACGATCAACCGCGGGCAATCGATGGCCGGTCAGTTCGTCAGCGAAATGGAAGCCAACTTGTTGTCCGAAACGGGCGACGACTTGAACGTCGCCCAGCCCGACGACAAATCGTTGGAACCGTTTTTGGAAAGCGACAACGTCACCGGAACAGGTGTCGGCTACGGACAAACACAAACGACCGGCGATTACAGTTGGCTGGCGACGGTCAACAGCGAACCGGGGTCGGACTACGCGTCTGTGTCGGTGGCGGTGATCGAAAACCGTGATCGGTCCTTCTTCACGTATCCCAACGATGGCACCGTGGCCGAAACACCGGAATCCAACGCGACCGACGAACGTCTCGGATACGTCGATTTCGCGGGCGGTTTCCGCGGCGGCTCCGGCGGCACCGTCGAGGTCGTGATGTCGGCTTTCGTCGATCCGACGGTCATCCCCGGTCAGTGGGTGATGATGTCACGAAGCTTTCCGAGACCATCCCCGCTTCCGCCGGTGCAAACGCATCGCTGGTTCCGCGTCACGGGCGTGTCCAACGTCACCGACGGAAAACCAGAACGTGTTGTGTATCCCGATCCGGTACACGGAACGGATCGTGACGTGTGGCGTCTTCGCTTGATGCTGGACGGCCCGGATTGGAATTTCGGATTTTTGACGCCCGGCTTCGCCGACGCGACGGTCGCCGACAACACGTTCATCACGTTCGTTCGCAACGTGGTTTCCGTCACCGAAAAAACTGTTCGCAAACCGTAACCCCCTCACGAACCATCAAACTTTTCAACTTTTCGGATCGAATCGCAGGGAATCGGCGACGGGATCCCCACGAACGATCGCCCACCGCGATCAAGTATCGATCGACCCGATCGAGGGAGACATCAGCGATGACCCATCATGGCAAACCCCACCGGCCCGACCCGAAACGGGACGCTTTGCGATTCCGTCCCACCCGACGTCCTCGCGAAGCGGTGATCTTGTTGGTCGTGCTCAGCATGCTCGCGTTCTTGGGCATCCTGGTCGTGACCTACGTCACCTTCACCAGCACGTCGCGGCAATCGGCGTTCAGCATCGCCAACCGTGAACTGACCAAGCAGGATCCCGCTCAGACGTTCGACGAAGCGCTGAACCTGTTGATCAGCGGCACCGACGACGTGAATCATCCGCTGTTCGGCGAAGACTTGCTGTCGGACTTGTACGGCGTCCGAGGTTCGATCGAAACGGCCATACGTCCGCCGGGCGAAATCGGCAACGACCAGGAGCGCCCGGTTCACGTCGGCGGCGGCTTCGTGCGGATTCCCCTTTCGTATCTGCAACGCGACGGACGCGGCGGGATCAAGAACGATCCCAGCAACGTGCCGATTCCTCTGTTCGGCCAGAACACGCCTCGCCTGGACGTCGCCGGTCCGTCGACCACGGGCAGGCGATTGTTCGACACGATGTGGACGCCGGCGCAGCGATTCGTCGGTTTGGATGACTTGTTGTCCGGACGTGTGTTGACGTTTCGTTCCGGTGCCCTGGCCGGTCAATCTTTCCGCGTCATTCGTTCGGTCGGCTGGCGTGACCCGACAGTCACGATGCCGCCGGAGGAAGTCGCCGAATTGCGGACCCGCTACAGCGTCTACATCGAACTCGACCCGACCTTGGAAGTCACGTTGGCGAACGGGAATCGGGTCGTCATCAACGACCTGATCGGACCGTCCAGCAACATCCACGACGTGGCGGCCTTATTTTACAGCCTGGGTTCGAACAATCGCTGGGGCGACACCGGGGCGACCGATCGCGCCGGCATTTCCACGAGCGACGACAACCCCGTCACGTTGGTCTTGAATTCGACGGCGCTCAACGGCCCCGGCGTGGGCTACCAAGCCGCCGCCCGGAACATCGAACAAGCGACGCCGGTCGACTACGCCGATCCGACTTACACGCCGCCGGCGATCAGTTTCCAGCCTCGCTTTGTCGATTCGCATCGCAACACGACTTTGCTGACCAAGGACGTGGCGACGGGTGACTTCGACGAGCCTTATGACGCGCCGGACTATCAAAACTGGTTCTTGTCGCACACCTACATCGACGCCAGCGGTGCGAAGCGGGTGATTCCGTCGTTCCATCGGCCGGCACTGATCAATCATTTGGCCAACGCTTACGATTTGAGCGATACCAATCTGAATCCACAGCAGATCGAAACGCTTGTCGAATCGATTCGACGGGCGACGTTCCGGCCGCTTTCGTTCGCGCGGAATCAGTTCGCGGGGCTTCCCGCGGCGGTCAATCCGAATTTTTCGGGCAGCAGCCGGAACCCGGCGTTGCAAGTCCCGTTGTTCGTGCGTCAGCCCGGGCAACTCGGTCAAATGCAACAGCTCAGCCGATTCGTCGACGCGTTGGTCAACGGTCCGTGGGACGTCGACAACGACGGCGACGGGCAAGGCGACAGCATGTGGGTCGACTTCGGTTTGCCGACAGTCAGTTCACCGGAAGGCAAGTTGATCCGCCCGTTGATCGCACCGATGATCGAAGACTTGTCGGCTCGATTGAACGTCAACGCCCACGGCACGACTTTGTCGACGGTGGTGTTGGACAGCCGGTCCAGTGAACCTTGGGGCGGCAGCACGAGGACGGATCAGTCGCGTGAAGTCTTTCGTGGCATCGGTTACGGTCCGGCCGAAATCGTCTTTCCGACCGGCGGCGCGGGGGTGGTTCACCCCGAGGGCCGCGCGATCGAGTTCGGTGATTTGGCGCTCTTGATGAATGAACGGCACCGCCCGACGGCCGGTGGGGCGCCGCCGATCCCGTACGCGGGTCATCCGGAGAACGATTTGTTGGACGTGCTGATCAACCGCCCGCGGGCGGCGGTTCGCGATGCGACCAGCTTGTTCGGCTTGTCGGTCGACCCGTTCGGACGCAGCGGCTTGGGGCTGCACCGCAGCGGCCGACTGTTCATGGCCAGCAGTGGTCGGGTCCGAAACGCCGGCGGGATGGATCTTCCCGGCATGGTTTCGGCCGCCAACGCGACCGCGATCCAGCCGGTGATCAATGAAAACACCAATGATCCCTACGAAGCCGACCCGACCGGTGGCTTGGGCGGCGATCAACCGTTCGCCGTCGAAGACATGCGAAGTCTGTTGGATCAGTCCTTGTTCGGGCGTGACGGTCAACGTTCCAGGTTGGACCGAATTTTGACGTCGACGACGGTCACCAACCCCGACGTGGGCCGCTTGATGACGACGATCAGCACGTCGATGGATACGCCGGTTTCGCTGTTGCCCGAAGGCGAACGATCCGGCGGCGGCAGCGGTCCGGTCAGCCTGATCCCGATCCTCGCCGATCGCTTGGGCGCCGATACGGCCGGCCGCCTGACCGACCCGACGACCCTGCGAGACGAACAACGTTTCATGGAACAGGTCTTGCCGAGCGAGCTCAAGACGGGTCAGAAGTTGGACTTGAACCGTCCGTTTGGCAACGGCGTCGACGACAACGGGAACGGTGTTGTTGACGAACCGGCGGAAGTCTTTGCCGAACTCATGGCCTATCCTTTCGTCCCCAACGGTGTCAGCACCACGGGCAACTACCTGCGGAGCATCCGGCCCAACGGAACCAACCGGAACCCCGGCGGAAATTTCCCGCTCAACGCTCCCGTCGTCACGCCGGGCTCCACCGATTCACGATCGGTCATGGCCAAGGACTTGTACGTGATGATGATGACGATGGTGGGCAACGGGTTTGAGTTTCCGGTCACCGATCCGGCGGTCACCGACCAAGACGAATACAAGGCGCGTCGGATCGCCCAGTGGGCGATCAACGTGGTCGATTTCCGCGACCCCGATTCGATCATGACGCCTTTCGAATACGACCCGGTGATCACCGACGGCACTTGGGACGTCGTGCCGGGATCACCCAACCCGGCGCACATCGTCTGGGGCGTCGAATCGCCCGAAATGGTTTTCACCGAGTCCTTGGCGTTTCACGACACGCGGACGCGAGATACCAATTTGGACAACGGCGGTTCGGGCAACTTCAAAGGCCCCGGCGCGATGGACGACCCCGACAGTGACCAAGTCCGCGTGCCGCAAGGTTCGCTGTTCTTGGAATTGATGTGCGCCCGTCCGCGAGTCATCGACGACGACGAGGCGCATGTGGCGTCTTTGCCGTCGGAATTCTACACGACGGTCGGCAATGCTCATTTCCTGGATTTGGATCGCAGCGTCAACACCGGCGGTGCGCGGATGCCGGTTTGGAGGATCGCGATCAGTGAACCGCACCAGGCGGGCAGCGCCCAGTACGATTCGGCACCGGAAGTCGCCCGAATGAACCTGCCGGAGACTTACTCGTTCGAACCCGGCATTGATCCGTTCAACCTGGGAACGAACCGTTCGTTGGATGAACTGGGAGCCGACACGCGAAACTTGGCGTTGGAACGATTCGTGTTCTTCGGCCAGTACACCGACGGGGAGTTGAACGACATCGTCAGCCGCGACCCGGAGATCACCGAGCGGGCCAGCATCTTTTTCAATCGCAGCACCGACGACCCGCGGCTGTTTCCCGAGCAATACCTGACGCTCGCCCCACGCGAGGTGACTCACTTGGGCAGCGAGATTTATGCCGTGGGAACGCCTCCGACGAACCCCAGCCCTCAGCGTTTCGTCGTCGACGACGGAACGATCGTCGGTCTTTCGCATCGTGATTTCAACGACAATTACACGACTCCGAACACGACCGCGTTGACTCAGCCGGGTCTAAGCCTGGTGGTCGCATCGACGGTGATCGATTCGCCTTGGACGACGAAAAGTCGACACCATTTGGGATCCAACTTGCTCAACGGCAACAACTGGGATGTCGGCGTGGGGTTGAACATCAGCGAACCCCTGGCCAATACCAGTTACTACGCCACCGAGCCGAACCGCCAGTACGATTCGGGCAACGGGGGTTTTCCCCTGACCGACGCCTACATCGATTGGGCGTCCGCCCCCGCGCCCGACAACGCGCCGCGGGATCAGCCGGCCGACATGACGACGTTGAACCGGCCGATCGCCCGTTTGACTTTCGAACAAGCCGTCGAATTGGGGATCAGCCCCAGCATTGCCGATGCGGAAGCCAACCTTTTGGAACCAATTTCGGGCCAAGTCCAAGGCTACCGGACCGCGTTCCTGCAACGACTGGCCGACCCGACGCAGCCCTTCGATATCGTTTCCAACCCTTACCGGACCGTCGACGTCATGACGTTGGACATGACCGTGTTCAGCGGCGAAGACACCGTCGGACGACTCAGCCCGGAAGTCCAACTGCGTCCCTTTGCGATCAGTCGGCAAAGAAACGGTGTGCCCATCAACGGCAGCGGCGGATTCACGCTGCAAACGTACAACAGCGACACGCCAACGCCCGCGCCGTTGGATCAAAGTCAATTCTACTTTGCCTTTCCCGATTTCGACGGTGACGGTCGCGCCGATCCGGTCGAACACACGCTGAACTTTTTGAACACGGCATTCGGCGACGTTCGCGACCCGGTGAACGTCGATGGAAATCCGGCCAACGATTTGACCATCGTCGACAACAACAACCCCAGCAATCGCGGCTTACCACGAACGCCGATGGCGTTTCAAGAATGGTTGAACCGCGATTTCGTCTCGCCCTACGAATTGATGTTGGTGCCGGCTTGTTCCCAGGCACGGTTGTTCGAGGAATTCACGCTGAACGAAGCCAGCGCGACGAACAGTCCTTACGAGGGCGACGCCTCGCTGGCCGCGGCCGACCAAATTTCACGGCACCGCGGCGCTTTCGGCCATCTGCTGAACTTCTTTCATGGCAACGCGGCCGAAGACGAAGCCATGCAGGCGATGCGACTGTTCGACTACGTCGCGGTCCGACCGAGATTCCGCGGCGAGGTGGAATTCATCAACCCGGTACGGCTGAGTTATGTCCCGAATCCGAGCAACGCTTTGTTGGCCAGCCGCAAGAAGTTGTCCGACTTGTTCCAGGCCCCCTTCAACACCGCGTGGGACGGCCGACGCCAGGGACGCTTGAACCTGAACACGATCGGTGATTATCCGGTTTGGATGGGATTGATGTTCAACCATTTGACGGGCGCCGAGCGAACCAGCGCGGCGGCCAGCAACACCCGGTACCAGGAATTCCTGGAATCACGTCGCGGATACGCGGTGTCGACCGGAATACCCAGTCCGATCGCGACAACGTCCGCGATCCAGCCTCCGCCGTACAACTTCGCCCCGGCGGCACTTAGCGAAGATCATCCGTCGGAGTTCACCGGCGCGTTCCGGTCATCGCTGGACAGCGACTTGGCGCCCTTGCAAGTCCAAAGCACGATCCGTCCGCCCGGCGACAACTTGAATCTTCGCGGTTCCGTCGAGGCGACTTCGATGCTGCGGGCCGGTCAAACGGAAGACTTTGATCCTCTGTTCACGCCCGACGGTGCCGGCACGAATCACCAGAACCGGCAGCTCAGTTCGCTGATGGAATATCACACGCTGATGCGGATGCCGAACTTGGTCAGCAACCAGTCACAGACGTTCCTGGTCCGGTTCACGATCGGTTATTTCGAGGTCGATTCGGCCAACGGATGGCTGGGCCAAGAATACAACTCGGACATCGGTCGCCAAAAGCGATACCGCGGCACCTACGTGATCGACCGTTCGGTCCCCGTCGGTTTCGTCGCTCCCGGACAAGCCGTCAACGCGGAGAACACTATCCTCTATTCGCGAATCGAAAACTGATCATGACGCTGCATTCAACACGAGCCGACGTCGGCAGGCTCGAACGAATATCCGACGACACGATCGTGGCCGCCGGGCTTCGTCGCGGGTTCACGTTGGTCGAAATGATGGTGGCGATGGCGCTGACGTTGTTGCTGATGGCGGCGCTGGCGAAGGCCTTCGGCACCGTCGGCCAAGAAGTCCGAACCAGCCGCGCCCAGGTGGACTTGAGCAGCCGCATGCGTGACGTAACGCATCGTCTGCGTGACGAGCTGTCGCGATGCACGGCGAAACCGAATTCACCGGTGGACAGCGACGGCGACGGGTACTTGGTTTACTTCGACGGTCCGGTCACCGACGTGACCGGCGCGTTGCTGGGACAATCGCCGACGCCGGACAACGAGAACACGCTACAGGATTCTGTGCTGGGTGACTTCGACGATTATTTGGCCTTCACGGCGATCGCTCCGGAAACCACCCCTTTCACCGGCAAGGTGCCGAGGTTTCTGTTGGATGTAAAAACGTCGGAGGTCCAAGGCGTTCCGTATGTGCCGGGGAACTTCCCCGGTTCTCCGCTCGACCCCGTCGTGATCACGTCGCAACATGCCGAGATCGTGTACTTCATCAGCCCGGTGTATCAGACCGCACCGGACCAAGCGAATCCCAGCCAGTCGATCCACATTCACGATGCGAACGGTGATCCGTTGATTCAAGATTTTACCGGCAACTTGATGCCCGACACCATGCGGTTGCACCGGAGAGTCTTGCTGATCCGGCCGGACTTGAATTTGGATTCGACGTCCGCGCTGCCGACGTTCACGATGGGCGGATACACCTACATGCAGCCCGACGTGTGGGGCACCGATACGACGACCAACGCGCCGGCGATCAAGACCCCGGGAACGAACGGGTTGACCACGATCCAAACGAACCGGGCGTGGCAAATCGGGATGGCTCCGGTGCACCAGCAATGTGACCTATCGGTCCGCCGCTTGTTGAACGTCACGGGGGCTCCCACGCAGGCGGTCGCGGCGAACTCGCTGGAGGATCTGGAGTTGCCGCACAACCGTTTCGCCCATGTCCGTCTGCCTCCGGCGTTCGTCGGATTGCCCGTGCCCGGTGGGACGTTCGGTTACACGTCGATGCCGCTGTTGGCACTCGGCCGAACGCCACAAGTCCTTCAGCGCGCCGCGACCTTGGCGACGCCCGCCGCACCGCCGCTCGGCGGCACGGTGACGCAAACGACGGGCAGTCGATTCGTCACGCCGAGTTCCATGAACGGTTTTTTGCGTCCCGAATTCATCCTAGGACATGATTTGACTCACACCGATTTGTTCGGTGACGGATGGGGAATCGAACGGGTCGGCGAAGACGTGTTGTTGACCGGCGTATTGAGTTTCGACGTCAAGATCTTTGATCCGGTCGTGCAGTCGTACGTGCTGCCGGGACCAGATCTGCGGTACGGTACCGCCGGCGTCGACGACGACGGGAACGGACGGGTCGATGATCCGTTGGACCCGACCGGCGAGATTGAAAACAACGAAGCCGGCTTTGTCGGCAGCGATGATCGCGTCGTCACACCGAACGATCCGGCCTACGTCGATGCGTTGTTGAAACTGTCGGCTGGAAATTTATTGGCCGGAGAGCAGCCGCCCGCGCCGGGCGTGCAGGGCAGCTTCGTCGATTTGCTTTTTCCCTTCCAGGCCGGCGGGACGATCCGTGGACCGATCGGCGTCGCACGAGACATTCACACGGGTGTGGTGAGGCCGAACATGCTCGGCGGCATGTGGCCACGCACCGATTTTTCCGGTGCGGACTACCGCGTCAATCCGACCCGTTCGGTCGGCGTGACGCCGTTCGGCAATATCTATACCGATGAACTGTTTGGCTCGGGCCGCGTCGTCACCAACGCTTCGGGCGTCTTGACGGTTTACCAACCTGCCTTCGACACGTTCACCGATCTGTACGAGCGTGACGGTTTCTTGCAGGCCCCACTGTCCACGACGACCGCGGGGAACCTGTGGTGGCTACGCAGTGCCGCCGGGGTCCAGCCGGCCCCGTTGCCGGGCGGCGCGTTGGCCGTTGACGCCGCGTCCAACGGAATCGACGACGTGCTGAACAACGCCGGCTTGGGTTCCCAAGGCACCGACGTCCGGGACGAGATGGAAACCTCGCGTCCGTTCAAAGCGAATGGACGAGCGATCAAAGTCACCATCCGCACCGAAGCGCCACAGGTTCGTCAAATCGAACAGTCGTCGGTCGTGACTTTCTTCGACGAATGATCATGACCGTTCAGGTTGATCCGATTGACACCACGCGGACGCGTCGTTGGACGTGGGCGGTGGCGTTGTCGGTGGTGCTACTGGCAGGACTGCGACTGGCGTCGACGATCGAACATCGACGGTCGACCGATGTTTCGCAAACGGCGATCGGCGCGGACGCGACCGTGTCGATCCAGGTGTTTGATCCCGATGCCGAAGCCATTTTGTGGGTCGGCCGCGACGGTCAGCCCGGCGATGCGGGCTTCGACGACAACGGTGACGGAAAGTCCGATGATGCCGGAGAACTGGGAGCCGTTCACAGCGATGACGAATTGGTCACGCCGATCGACGAAGCGTTCGATCAGGCTCGAACGTCGGAGCTGAGCCGAATCATGTTTCGCGGCGTCTTCGTCGACCCTCTCGAAGACGACGAATTTTTTGACGACTCCTCGGGCGTTGCGATTCGACGCCAAGTGACGTTCCGAGACGCGTCGGGGGAATTCCGCGTTTGGTATCCTGAGACGGCGGAGTGATCCGGTGGGCGGACATTGCCTTTCGTGCTTCGCGCGTCGAGCAATCTGACGAAGTCGGCCGGCATGTGCTTCTCTATTCGCTTTTCGATCTCGAGTTCGCTGATGATTCGCCGTACGTGTTGGACGTTGGTGTCGCTGTTTGTCGTCGTGACTTCTTCGCGGGGCACCCTTGCGGAAAACCCCGGCCGTCGCGAATCGATGCCGCCCGTTTTGTTGCAAATGATGCGCGACGACGCGGTGCATGAAGAATTGAAGCTGAGCGACAGCCAAATCGGGCAGGTCGAAACGGCTTTACGACAAGTCGACGGGGATTGGTTTCTCAGCCGCAATTTCCCCGCCGACAAACAAGCCGCCAAGGTTTCCGAACTGACGGTGGTCTTGGATCAGTCGCTGCGATCGATTTTGGATGAAACGCAGTTGCAACGTCGCAGACAATTGGAACGCCAAGCTTTGGGAACGCGGATGGTCTTGCGAGAGGATGTTCGCGAAGGGCTGGAATTGACGGAGGGGCAGATTTCGCGTTTCCGCGCGACGTTCGCGAAAACCCGACGCGAAACGGCGGCGATCCAAGCGGATTTGAAGGAGAAGAAGTTGGAACCCGCCGCGGCACAGCAAAAACTCAACTCGCTGCGGCAAGCCGAACAAGAAAGCGTCGTCGGTGCGCTGACGGATGTTCAGCGTGGCCGCCTCGGTTCGCTGACCGGTCCGACTTTCGATTTCTCGCAAGTCCGACGTTCTTTGCCGTCGGCGCCCGAGTTCTCCGCCGACGGGATGACCTGGATTCAGGGCGGCCCTGTGAAGCTGGACGATTTGCGTGGTAAAGTCGTCGCGGTGCATTTCTACGCCTATCAGTGCATCAACTGCATCCAGAATCTGCCGCATTATTCGGCTTGGCACGACGACTACGAGTCCGACGGGCTGGTCGTGATCGGGATTCAGTCGCCCGAAACGGCGTCGGAAAGGAACCCGAATCGTGTCGCCGCGGCGGTAAAAGAAAAACAGATCCGCTATCCGGTGGCGCTGGACCTGGACATGACGAACTGGAAAGCCTGGGGGACGACGATGTGGCCATCTGTCTACCTGGTCGACAAGAAAGGTTACGTCCGCAAATGGTGGTACGGCGAAATGAACTGGCAGGGCACCGAGGGTGAAAAGCAGATGCGACAAACGATCGAAATGCTGTTGGCCGAGGATTGATCGGGCGAAAGATTGAAGCCGATTCTGCGGTGTGTATAATCTGGGTCATCTAGTCAACCCTCGTTATTGGCCGAAACCTTATGTCCCATCGTCTGTTTTTCTGCTTTGTGGCGCTGTTTGCACTGTCGGGCATTTCGAACTCCGCATCGGGTGCCGTGGTGCTTTCGTATGTCACCGCGTCGGATCTGACGTTGAACGATACCGCATCGCAGGCCGGACTGACCGCTGACGATCTTACCCCGGCGATCGGATTGAACGTGGTGACCTCGGGGGCCGTTTTTGCTTCGCAGGCCTGGGACGGGATCGATTTCGCATCGTCGGTTGCCGCCAATGATTTTTGGAGTTGGGGTTTTGAGGTGAATCCGGACTCGTTGGCGATGCTGGACGACTTCACGATTTTTCTGACTCGCGACAACTTGGGGCCGACGGATTTCGAGGTCCAGGTGATGGTCAATGCAGCTGCACCGCTATCGGTGCTGACCGGAACGGTGACCCCGGCGGGCGGAGAATTCACCGGCAGCCTGGCCACAGTGCCGATGCTGAACCCCGGGGATTCGGTCGACTTTCGCTTGGCGGCATGGGGCGCGACCGGAACAACAGGCAACTTGCAGTTAGATTTCCCGACGACTTTCGACCAACCTTCTTTGATCGTCAACGGAACGGTCACCGCGGTGCCAGAACCGAGTTCGCTGATCGCGTTGACCGCGATCGGCGGTTTCTTGGCAAACCGGCGACGTCGAACGACGACGACGTCTGTCT
>CAYVRC010000110.1:0-19803 GCA_964453205.1 uncultured Pirellulaceae bacterium
ACGGCACCGAGTCCGCAATCAACGCGGCGCTGGAAGGCATGACCTTCACGCCCGACGCCGACTTCAACGGCAGCGTGACGCTGAACATGTCGACGCAGCTAGCGGCCGATCTTGTCGGTCATTACACGATTGAAGGCGGCAACGCGAACGATCAAGCGGCTGGAGCGGCGGATAACGGCGTGCTCGTTGGCAACGCATCAACAGTGATCGATCCTGAGCGAGGTGAGGTGCTGAGCCTGGATGGAACGGGCGACCACGTCGAAGTCGCCGGAACGTTTGGCGATCCAGCTGATGTCACCATCGCGGCTTGGGTCAACGTCAACTCACTCGGGATCAGTGGCTCAAGCGTGCTGAATCTGGGGAACAACTTAGCTCTTCGCATCAGCACCAGTGGAGGACTGTTTGCGACCTACTATAACGGCAGCAACTTCATCGCAGTCGAGAGCAATATTTCCCTCACTGGCTCGGGCTGGCATCACGTTGCATTTTCGTTCGACGACATCGGCAACGCGCAAAGTCTTTATCTTGACGGCCGACCAGTGGCCTCCGCAAATGCGACGGAATCGATCTTTCACGCGGGATCGGTAACCCGCATCGGCGCGGATGATTTCAATAGCAACTGGGATTTCAACGGCCAAATCGACGACGCCCGAATCTACACTCGGGCTCTTTCCGCCGAAGAAATCACAGCACTTGCAACCGATCAAACCACATCGTCGGATAGCGTTGCAATCACAGTCGATGCTGTGAACGACGCACCGATCGTCACGGCTCCTGGTTCGGCCTACAGCTTCACCGAACAGGGCAGCCTGAACATTCACGGTACGGGCTTTAGCCTGGCCGATGTGGATGACAATGGTGGAAGTCTGACCGCGACATTCACGGTTGGTGAAGGCCGGGTGCTGATCGATGCGGGCAACTCCGGTGTTTCGATCGCTTCGGGCAATAGCACCGACACCGTGACGCTGACCGGCACCAAGGCACAGCTGAACGCTTTGTTAGCCGGTTCCACCACGGGCACGATTGTGTATCACCACGATCAAACCGTCGCCAGCGATACGCCTTCGGCATCGACCACGATTACGCTGACCGTCAACGACCAAGGCAACACGGGCAGCGATCCGGGCGACACCGCCGACGGAAGTAGCGAAGAGCACTTCGCGTCACAAACCATCAACATCACCAATGTCAACGATGCTCCTGAGTTCCTGGCTCCGAACCTGATCACCAACGGCGAGTTTGACGCCGACCTGTCCGGATGGACGACCACGGGTCAAGCATCGCAGTCGAGCGGAAGTTTGGTGTTCGGCGATTCCAATACGCCTGGCCCCCACACGGCTTCTCAAACGATTGCGACCGTCGCAGGTGAAGACTACATCTTGGAATTCGACTATCTCGACCTGCGAAACAATGGCAATCAACAGTTGCAGGTCACGGTCGACGGAACGTCAAATCTGCTGACCACACAACAGATTCTGACCGACGTGGACGGACAATCCTACGTCCGCTATCGGTTCACCTTCACGGCCGACTCGGCATCCGCGAATCTCACCTTCACCGACACCTCCGACGATGCGGGATCGCAGAGCAATTCGACGGACGGTAACGATGGCTATCTGGACAATGTCTCGGTTCGTCAAGCGGGCGGTCTGATCAGTACGGTCAACTACACCGAAGGTGGCGCAGCCGTCGCCCTGGCAGCCACCATCACTTTCAGCGATGCCGAGATTGCCGCGGCGCTGGATAACTACGACTCGATCGATTTGACCATCGAGCGAACCGGCTCGGCCGATGCGGAAGACGTCTTTTCGGCGACCGGCAATCTAGCCGCCTTGACCGAGGGACAACCGCTCACGCTCTCCGGCATGGCCGTCGGTTCGGTCGTCGGCAACAGCGGTGGTTCACTGCAAATTCGTTTCAGCTCGAATCCCTCCGCGGCCCAGGTCAACGAAGTCCTGCAGTCAATCGCTTATGCCAACACCAGCGAAGCGCCGCCCGCGTCCGTGACGCTCGATTGGTCGATGGAAGACGGAAACGGCGGAGCCCAAGGCAGCGGCGGCAACCTGTTTGCCACCGGCAGCACGACGGTCAACATCACGGCGGTGGCTGATGCGCCAGTTGTAACCATCGGTGGACCAAGCGAACTGGCTTTCGACGGCACGGAAACGCTGGTCAACACGACCACGGCCGACGACCAAGTCGTGACCAGTTCCTCGCGAGCGGTGGCGATCGACGGTTCGGGCAACTACGTCGTGACCTGGTCCGGTTATGACCAGGATGCCGCGGGAACCTGGGGTATCTACGCCCAACGTTTCGATGCCAATGGTGTCCCGCAGGGAAGCGAGTTTTTGGTCAACTCCACGGTCGCGGGTAACCAAGCCGAAGCTTCGGTGGCCATGTCGGCCAGCGGCGATTTCGTGATCGTTTGGAGCGGCAACGGCCCGACGGACTCCGGTGGTATCTTCAGCCAACGTTACGACTCGGCGGGTGTCGCTCAAGGTGGTGAGTTCCGCATCAATACGACCAACGGAGTTGCCGCTGAATTCATTCCTTCGGTGGATATGGACGATGCGGGGAACTTCGTCGTGGCCTGGCAGAACGTCTTTTCGGACAGCGTGTTCGCTCAACGGTTCGACGCCAGCGGCGTTGCCCAGGGTGCCGAGATTCTTGTCCGAAACGGCGGTGGTTCCGCATTCGATCCGTATGTGCAAGTTACCGTAAACTCCAGCGGCGCGTTTGTGGTCGCCTGGAGTGACGATAATGAATCGGCACGCGCCCAACGTTACGACGCCAGCGGGGTCGCGAACGGCGGCGTGATCCAGCTGAATCAAAGTACGGCGCAGGATCGTTTCGATCCCTCGATCGCGCTGAGTGACGACGGCAGTTTCGTGGCGACCTGGACCAGTCTATGGCAAGACAGCGACGGAGCGTTTGGGATTTATGTTCGTACGTTTGATGCCAGTGGCGTGGCAACGACTGGAGATATTCTGGTCAACACGACGGAAGCGGCCAACCAAACCCATTCTTCAGTGACCTTGCTGCCGACCGGCAGATTCCTGGTCACGTGGACTGACAGCAATCTCGATGGCAGCGGCAGCGGGATCTTCTCGCAGGAATTCGATGCGGCTGGTAACAAGATTGGCAACGAGACACGTATCAACACCACCACGACCGACGCACAAAGCTTCAGTCACGTGGCCGCCAACGATTCGGGACAAGCGGTTTTTGTCTGGCAAAGCGACCTGCAAGACGGTTCCGAACAGGGCGTCTATGCCCAGCGGATGTCGTACGGCAGCAGCGATACGTTCACTGGCACGTTCGTCGAAGATGGCGGAGCGGTCGCGATCACCAATCTTGCCTCGACGATCGCGGACGTCGATAGCACGCATCTGGCGTCGCTGACCGTTACGATCACGAATTTGCTCGATGGAGCCAGCGAAGTTCTGCTGTTCAACACCACCGGAACCAGCATCTCGGGCAGTTACGACAGCGGCACGGGCGTCTTGACGCTCAGCGGCAGCGACACGCTGGCCAATTACCAACAAGTCTTGCGCACGCTGCAGTACAACAACCTGTCCGATTCACCCATAACGACAGCGCGGACGATCGAGATTGTCGCCAACGACGGCACGGCGTCCAGCGATGTTGTTACTTCAACGATCGCCGTGCAGGGCGTGAATGACGCGCCGGTATTGAGTTTGGGCGTTGGCGGCGGGACGTATCATGAAAATGCGGATGGCGTTTATATCGATACGCTGGCGACGGTGACCGACGCGGACAACGTGGACTTTGACGGCGGTGTGCTGACGACCTGGGTTTCCAACAACGGCACGGCCGAGGATCGGTTGTTCGTTCGTCATGAAGGAACCGGCGCGGGGCAGGTCAATGTGTCGGGCAGCGGCATTTTGATCGACGGCGTCACGATGGCTTCGTTCGCCGGTGGTAACGGGTCGGCGGATCCGCTGCTGGTGACGTTCAATGCCAATGCCGATGTGGCTGATGTTGAAAAAGTTGTCCGCCGGATCAACTTCCGCGTCGACAGCGAAGACCCCAGCGGATTGCAACGCACGGTTTCGATGCAGTTGACCGACGGCGATGGCGGCACGAGCGTCATTGATTCGCGCAGCGAGAACGTCATTCCGATCAACGATGCTCCCGGCGGTGCCGACAATACGATCACGATCAACGAAGACGCAACTTACACCTTCACGGCGGCGGATTTCGGATTCGGCGACATCGATAATGACGCGCTGGATCGGGTCTGGATCATGAGTCTGCCGGGTTCCGGTCTTCTGAAGTTCAATGGGGTGACGTTTTCTGCTGGCAATTGGGTTGGAGCGGGTGCTCTTGCGTCAGGCCAACTGACGTACGAGCCTGCTGCCAACGCGAACGGAACGGGTTACACGAGCTTCGATTTCCAGGTGCAGGATGACGGCGGCACGGCAGGCGGTGGAGTGAATCGCGACGCGACCAGCAACACGATCACGTTCGATGTGACGGCTCAAAACGATGCCCCAACCGCGAGCGCGGATGTCGCCACCGCCGTCGAAGCGGGCGGAACCGCCAATGGTACCGCCGGCACGAATCCCACCGGCAACGTCCTGACCAACGACACCGACATCGACGCGGGCGATACCCAGACCGTGATCGGCGTGACCGCTGGTGTCCAGCCTTTAGGCGCCTCCCCTGACTCCACCCCCATCACCGGCACCTACGGCAGCATCACGATCGACGCCGCTGGTGATTACACCTACACCGTCGACAACGACAACGTGGCGGTTCAAGCTCTTCGCACCAGCGGCGATACACTACAAGACGTCTTCACCTACACCATGCAAGACAGCGGCGGACTGGAGAGCACGACGCAGATCACCGTCACCATTGAAGGTGCGAGTGATGAACAGGCAATCGCCGTCAACACGGGCACCACCGTCGACGAAGGTTCCACCGGCAACGTCATCACCAGCGCGATGCTGCAAACGACCGACGTCGATGATGCGGCTGGCAACCTCGTCTATGCCGTCACCTCCCTTCCGAACTTTGCGACTCTCCGCCTCAGCGACTCTGCGCTAAACCCATCCGACACCTTCACCCAAGCCGACATTGACGCTGGCCTAGTCACCTACGACCATGACGATTCACAAACTTCCAGTGACTCGTTCGCCTTCACCGTCGATGATGGCACCGGCACCACGTCATCGGGCACCTTCAACTTCACGATTACCAACGTCAATGACGCGCCGACTCTGGATAACAGTGGCGATCCGGTCGTAACGACGATCACCGAGGATGACATCGACAATGCCGGCATGACGGTGGCTGATTTGTTGGCGACCGGTGCCGGCGGAGATCCGGTCAGTGATGTTGATGGCGATCCCGAAGGTATCGCCATCACCGGCCGAACCAACGGCAACGGATTGTGGCAGTACTCGATCGATGGCGGTTTGAATTGGTCGAGCGTCGGTAGTGTGAGCGACAGCAGCGTGAGATTGCTGCGCGCGAACGACCTGATTCGATTCAATCCCGACGGCGAAAACGGCATCTCGCATACAATCACCTTCCGAGCCTGGGACGGGACCAGCGGCACGGCTGGCCAATTCGCCGATACGACCACCAACGGCGCCACCACCGCGTTTAGCACTGCTGTCGAAACCGCTTCGATCACCGTGACCGATGTCAACGACGCGCCGTCAAATGACTTGCGAGGAACGTTGTCGACAGATGTCAATACGCCGCTGATGCTTTCGGGCAGTCACGCGATCCAAGTCGGCGATGTCGACTCGGGCATGGGAGACCTCGAGGTCACTTTGATCGCTTCGGATGGCTTGATGACGTTAGCTCAGACGACCGGATTGACGTTCTCGACCGGTGACGGAATAGCCGACGCAACGATCGTGGTCCGAGGGACGCTGATGGAACTGAACACGGCGTTTGACGGAATGAGCTTTACGCCGACCGTTGACTTTTTTGGCGAAGCCTCGATTTCGGTGTCGACCGATGATCTGGGGAATTCGGGCGTCGGTGGCAGTCTGACCGATACCGATGTGCTTTGCATCAAGGTGGGCGGGGCGATGTTCCAGGAAGGCGTCAACGGTTACGTGGGAACACAAGATACGTTCGTCAGCAGCGCGGCACCCGATACGTCCAACGGCGATTTGACTTATGTCCTTGCGGACGATCCGTCGCCTGATGCCGTCCTCCGCTTTGATGATCTGTTCGGCAACGATAGCGGCCAGATTGCGCTCGGATCGACCATCCACAACGCTACCCTGTCCATTTATGTTTCCAACACGGATGCGAACGACGGGGTGAACGTGCACCGGATGTTGACGGGTTGGTCCGAAGCCTCGACCTGGAATTCCTTGACCGACGGAATTTCGGCCGACGATGTCGAAGCGAGTGCGAGCAGCTTTTTTTCGATCGATTCGGGGCAAAGCGGCTGGGTGACCATCACCGGCATCGCATCGGTCGTCCAGGAATGGGTCGACGGTTCCGACAATCACGGCTTTGCTTTCCTGGGTAACAATGCGAACAACTGGCGGTTTCACTCGTCGGAATTCAGCGATCCGGCCCTTCGCCCTTACCTGACCGTGGCCTATCTCGCGGCCCAACCGACCGCGATCGACCTGGACGCGGACAACAGTTCTTGTTCGACGGGCAGTTGTTATGCGGCCGACTTCATCGAAGACGGTGGTCCGGTGCTGATCGCCGACGTGGACGCCACATTGACGGATGCCGATAGCACGCATCTGACATCGATGACGGTTACCATCACGAACCGCCAGGACGGCGTGTCGGAATCGTTGGCTGCGAACACGACAGGTACCTCGATCTCGGCGAATTACGACCCGGCAACGGGCGTCTTACTGCTCAACGGAACCGACACCGTCGCCCATTACCAACAAGTCCTACGGACGATCACGTACGACAATAGCAGCGAAGCGCCGAACGAGACGATTCGCTTGATCACGGTCCAGGCAGCCGACGCTTTTGTCGATGGTGATGTGGCGACCGCATCGATCGGGATCATTCCGGTCAATGACGCGCCGGTGCAGGCGTCGATCGAAGGCACACCGCTGGCCTACACCGAGAACGGCGGTTCCGTCGCGATCACCTCGACGATTGCCATCAGCGATGTAGACGACACAAACATCGAATCGGCGGTGGTCACGATCAGCGGCAACTATGCCAACGGCGAGGACGTGCTGGCGTTCACCGACCAGAACGGCATCACGGGCGTGTGGAACGTGGGCGACGGCACGCTGACGTTGACCGGTCCGGCCACGTCGGCACAGTACGAAACCGCGCTGCGATCAATCACTTACGAGAACACCAGCGACGATCCGTCGGCGGCGACCCGCACGGTCAGCTTCACGGCCAACGACGGCGACGCCGCCAGCAACACGCAGGCCCGCGACATCGTACTCACGTCTGTTAATGACGTACCGACGATCGTGATCGCGGTGGACGATAGCGATCGTGAATCGCTGAACGAGACAAACTCCGGCTTGGTGATTCAAGGCACGATGACTGTCAACGATCCGGATTCGGCTGATCTCGTCGATGGCAATGTCAGCGGCTTGGTCGTCAGCGGCACGACGGCAGGAATGGGCTCCAGCCACGCCGACCTGTTGTCGCTGTTGACCGTGACCCGAAACGTGATCGCGTCCAACGAGACCACTGGCGCGTTGACCTGGACGTTTGACTCGGCCGGCGAAGCGTTTGATTACTTGGCGGTCGGCGCATCTTTGAACTTGACCTACACCGTCCAGGTCACCGATTCCCAAGGAGCGACGGAGACTCACGATGTCGACATCATCGTCGCGGGCACCAACGACGTTCCGGTCATCACGGTCGAAGCGAGTGATCGTGCGAGCGAGACGCTGACGGTGACCGGAGCGACGTTGACCGGTGGCGGCACGCTGTCGGCTGCCGATCCGGATCTCAGCGACACAGTGACCGCGGCGATCACGGGCTTCGGTCGCTCGGGGGAGGACATCGGGCTGACACTCGGCGACGCAGAGTTGCAGGCACTTCTCTCGCTGAACACCGATGTGATCGACGGGACGAATCAAGCGGGCACGATCAACTGGGACTTCGATTCCGCGGGTTACGCCTTTGAATACCTGGGCAGCGGGCAATCGCTCACACTGACCTACACCGTCACGGCCACCGATTCCCAGGGTACGACCGACACGCAAGACATTACCATCGTGATTGAGGGGAATAACTCCGCGCCGACGATCAGTGTCGAATCCGGCGACAGCGATGCGGAGACATTGACTGAAACCGATCTCCCGCTCCTCACCAGCGGTACGCTCTCGGTGACCGACATCAACACCACCGACGAAGTGACCTCGACCGTCATCCAGGTGCTGGCACATGGCACCACGACCGGATTGCCGTCGGATAATGCGGCCTTGCTGACGATGCTGTCGCTCAACGCCGGCGTAATCGACGGCACAACCGAGACCGGCACGATCGCGTGGAGTTTCGACTCCGGCAGCGAAACGTTTGATCATTTGGCCGTCGGCGAATCACTGACGTTGACTTACACCGTACGGGTCACCGATTCACAAGCCGCGACGGATACTCAGGAAGTCACCGTCACGGTGACGGGCGTCAACGACGAACAAGTGATCGTCACCAATACCGGAGCCGGTTTTGATGAGAATTCGGTGGGCAATCCGATCACCCCGGCCATGCTTCGCACCACGGACTTGGACGATGGAAACGTCGATCTGGTTTACACCTTGGTCAGCGCGACGACCAACGGAACACTCCGCCGTGGCGGGATCGCCTTGGCGGCCAATGATACGTTTACCCAAGACGACATCGCCCAGAGTAGGATCACGTACGACCATGACGGCAGCGAGACGACTGTCGATGACTTCACCTTTACGGTCGATGACGGCGAAGGTGCCAGCAGTTCCGGCGGCTTTTCCATCGCCGTCACGCCGGTGAACGACCAGAACCCGATCATTCACAGCAACGGCGGCGGCGGAACTGCGGCGGTTTCGATCGACGAGAACACGACCTTTGTGACCAACGTCTTTGCCACCGACGGTGACTTGCCCACGCAAATGCTGGCGTATTCGATCAGCGGCGGTGAGGACGCCGGTCATTTCGCCATTGACGCGGTGACCGGGGAACTGACATTGGTCTCGCCGCTGGATCGCGAAAACCTGACCGATTCCGATGCCGACAACACTTACGTGGTCGAAGTACAGGTCAGCGACGGCGTTTTGGTCGACACGCAAATTTTAAGTGTCACCGTCCTCGATCAGAATGAATTCGTGCCGCACGTGGTCTCGAGTCAGGTATTGAGCGTCGCGGAGAATTCGCCGCTCGACACGTCCGTCGGCGTCGTGGCGGCGACCGACGGAGATGCCACCGCGGTCATGGGATCTTGGCAAATCGTGTCGGGTGATCCCGACGGTCGATTCCACATCAATCCCACGACGGGTGAAGTCACGTTACAGGTCGCCGACCTGGATCACGAAACGCTGGACACCTACGCCATCGAAATCCGCGTCAGCGACGGCGTCTTTCTTTCGAATCCGCAGTGGGTGACGATCTCGATTATCGATGTCAACGAGGCCCCCGAAGCGATCGGTGACAATTACAGCACGCTGGCTGACCAAAGCATTGGTTTGAACATCCCGTCTGTTCTTGGCAACGACAGCGACGTCGATGGAGACCCACTGGAGGTCGTGATCGTGGTGTCACCCTCGCACGGTTTCCTGACGGTCGCTGCCGATGGGACCCTGATTTACAACCCCGATCCCGCGTTTTTCGGCGTCGACACGTTTGTGTATGAGGCTTACGACGGTCAGCTACTCAGCAATCAAGTGACCGTCACCGTCGATGTCATCGCCGTTTCGATCGTTGACGATGGTTCGGGTGATGGTTCCTCGGGCGACGCCGACGGAAATGATTCTCACGATGACGCATCCGACAACGAATACGATGACGAGACCGGTTCGGAAAGTGATCCCGGCGAAGGCGCGATCGGAAATGGCATCGACAATATCGGCGGCCGCGCGACGTCAGACCAAGTCTCCGCGGAGGACTCCGGTGACTCGCGATCGAGGGCCTCTTCGGGCAAGACTGATAACACGTTCGGCGATCCAAGCGACGACGAAAGTGAAAATTCCGACGACCGACGAGGCATTTTCGGCAAGTTCGGCGGTTCGATCGTTTTTGACTCGATCTCCCTGGCCTTGGATTCGCCCGGGCGGACTCGATTCGGGCACACCGTGGATGAAATCGAGATGATCAACTGGCTCCGCGAGCTCGATTTGCAGAACGCCATCGTTTGGAGCCAATGGGAAAAAATGCAAGACGACGGCGAACTGGAACAGAGCGATTCAGATTTCGTGGTGGGCGGAGCGGTCACGACGCTCGGCCTGATGTCGATCGGCTACGTCTTGTGGACACTTCGGGGCGGCATGCTGTTGGCTACGGTGTACGCGGGCATTCCGAGTTGGCGAATGATCGACCCTGCGACTTTGCTGTCGGCCTATCGAACCGGACAGGGCGAGACCGACGACCAGATCGACGACATGCTGAAATGATCTCGTCGACCGGACCATTGCGAAAACCGATACGACCCGTGAAATCGTTGCCCGATTGCGTCGCAAGGCGGTATCCCCACGGGCATCGGGTCGTCTCGACACCTTTGCGAGACCAAGAATTACTCGGACGCTCGCGCCATGCGTGGTGGATACACGGGCACGTCCATAACAGCACGGGGACCCCTTTTGTTTCGTCTTTACATCGCATCGATTCGACTTGCGTTCGCACTGGTGTGCGTCGGAATCGGTCTGCTGTTGACCGGTCAATGGTTGGGATTCTTTCCCGACCTGGATGGCGAAAGAATTCAGGCGAAACAAAACTACTGTGAAGCCGTCGCGATTCACGTCGCCGGAGCGGTGCGGCGCCAGCAATGGTCGGACTTGGAAACGAGTTTGCAAACGTTGGTCGATCACCACGACGATTTGTTGTCGATCGGGATTCGAAACGAATACGGACATCTGAGGTCGGAATCCGGGCACCATGACGCGTTTTGGTTCGCGGACCCATGGCGCGCGCTGCAACAAGAAACCAGATCCTCTACAGATCCGTTCCAGATCGATCGAGGCAATCAGGCGGCGGGCGCCCTGGCAGCCGCGCAAAACACGGGCGACGTCCGATCCGACGCTCGGCCCGATGAATCGTCAGACGATAGGAATCGTTCGTCGAATATCGATTCGAAGTCTGGCGAGAAGGGTGCGGCGATCACACACACCGTCGAAGTTCCGATCACGATGAATCGGCGGCATTGGGGAACCGTTGAACTTGCTTTTGCCGGAGATCATTCGTCGCTGTTCAGCGGGGTGACGAATCATTCGTTGTTTCCGCTCGTGTGTTACTTTGCGATCGCTGGTTTGTTTTCCTACAGCGTATTGATGGCGCGGGTGATGGGTGTTTTCAAAAGCACTCAAGTGGTTCCCGATCGAGTCCGAGAAGCCCTCAATACGCTGGCCGAGGGATTGTTGGTGCTGGACGATCGGGCCCGGATCGTGCTGGCCAACCGGGCGTTCTTGGGAAGCACGGGGGCAGGAGAGGAGGACACGCGGGGGCGATGCGTCGACGATTTGCCATGGATCCTCGATGCCGAAGCCCCCGAGGACTGGAAGCCTTGGCAAAGGTCGATCGACAATGCCGAAATCGCGTCGGGGACGATCCAACGATACCGCATGGCGGACAACGAAGTCCGAGTGTTTTCGGTGAACTCCGCCCCGATCGGTGGCGACGCCGACAATCGCGGTGCCCTGGTCACGTTTCGCGACGTCACGCACATCGAGGCGCACCGTTCCGAGCAGGAAAAGATGCTGTCGATGCTCCGCAACAGCCGCGACGAGATTCATCGCAAGAATCGCGAGTTGGAAGTGCTGGCGACCCAGGACAGCCTGACCCATTGCCTGAATCGTCGCGCGTTTTTCGAACGCTTCGAAACGCTTTGGAACGCCGCCAAAGCCGACGGAGGCCACCTGTCTTGTCTGATGTTCGATAACGACCACTTCAAATCCGTCAACGACAACTACGGCCACCACGTCGGTGACGATGTGCTTCGCCAAGTCGCCAAAACGATCCGGGACCATCACGAAGCCCGGCATTTGGTCTGTCGTTACGGGGGGGAAGAGTTTTGCGTCGTGCTGCCCCACTGTGATCTCGAAACCGCGATCGAAGAAGCGGAGAAGACCCGCCGCGCGATCATGGCGATCCGCTTCAAGGAACCCGCCGAACTCCGTCTGACGGCCAGCATCGGAGTTTCGGACCTGAGCTTCGACGCCGCCGATCCTCAGACGCTGATCAATCAAGCCGATGCGTGTCTTTACATCGCCAAAGAACGGGGGCGTAACCGCGTGGTCGCTTACGATCCGAGTTTCGAGGATCGAGAGTCCGCCGAAGCCGCAACGTCACAGCGAGTCGACGCCCACGGGCCGCCTTCAGACGACATGGTCGCGATGCCTTTCCAAGCCGTCACCGCGCTGCTGGGCGCCTTGTCCTACCGCGATCGCGACACGGCGGAACACAGTTGCCGTGTCTCCGAGTTGTGTGTCCGTGCCGCCCAGGGCTTGATGGACCAGCGAGAGATCTATTGCTTGGAAGTCGCGGCATTGCTGCACGACATCGGAAAGATCGGCGTCCCCGACCACGTGTTGCTGAAACCCGGAAAGTTGACCGACGAAGAGTGGGACTTGATGGGTCAGCACGATAAGATCGGGGTCGATATCATCGAAGGCACCTTCGGATCACCGGCCTTGTCCGACATCATCCGCAATCACCACGCGTTCTTCGGCGGTGGCGGACGTCACCGAGATTTGCCTTACGGAGAACAGATCCCGTTGGGCGCAAGAATCCTGACGATCGCGGACAGCTATGACGCGATGGTCAGTGATCGTGTGTACCGCAAGGGTTGGAGTCACGAAGAAGCGATCGAGGAACTGCGTCGCTGCGCCGACACTCAGTTCGATCCGGAACTGGTCGAAGCCTTCGCCGCCAAGATTATTCCCGGCGAAACCCCGATCTCGATTTGCAACGACGGACTGTCCAAGCAAACAGCGCTACGCATCGGAGTCCAAATCGAAAGGATCGCCTATGCGATGGACCGACGTGACCCGGATCAGCTGAAGAGTTTGGCGATCAAGCTGGGCACTTTGGCCCGTTCGCAAGACATCGAATCGATCGCTTTGACCGCGGAGTCCATCGAGCAGCGTGCCAACGAATCGATCGAGCGTACTGCCAAAGACGTCAACCGCGGACTGTCGATCGCCGCATCTTTCGAAGATGTGATCGGCGACGGCGTCGACGAAGGTGACGAGCAGTGGATCGAACTGCTGCGGGACACGAACAAGCTGTTGGATCTGTGTCGTGCGACTCAGAACGTCTACCTCGGCGACACGACCCAGCGAAACCGGGCCGTGATCGAGGCCTTTCAGGCCGAAACGGAAGTCTAACCTTCGGTCGGCGTCCCGAACGGCGGCACGGCCACACCGCCGGCTAGTCGCGAAAAATCTCGCGCAGTTCACTCGCCCACTGGTTCCAGCCGTCGGCTGCCGTTTCGAAGTCGACCTGCATCCAACGGATCGGTTGCCGGGGCAAGACCGGGGGCGGGAATTTGCTCGCCTTGCTGACCGGCATTTGACTGCTCGGGCCCATCGCCAAGCGGTCTTCGATCGCCGGGGTCATCAAGTAATCGGCCAAGCGACCGGCCGCCACCGGGTGGGGCGCGTCCTTCAAGATCGCCAGGGTGTTGGGGATGCGAAGCGTCCCGGGTTGTTCGGGTGCCTGATCCGGAAAAACGATCTCCACCGGATACCCCAATTCCTGTTCGATGAAAGCGTCATCCGTGTCGGTCAGCCCCCACGCGATCCGACCGGTGGAGACGGCTTGGGCGACCTGCTTGTTGCCCGACAAGATCACGGCGTTTTCGTTGATCGCACGCAACTTTTCGACGGCGCGGTCGTGACCGAGTTTGTCCCGCAGGACCGCGAAATGAGTCGCCGTGGTGCCGAACAGCGGCCGCGCCATCGCGCACTTGTCTTGCCAGGCCGGGTCGGTCAAGTCATCCACCGAATCCGGGTAATCGTCGGGCGAAGCGATCAAGTCGGTGTTGACCAGCAAGACCCGCGCTCGGGTCGCGAATCCGCACCAGGTGCCGTCGCTGGCGATCAAATCGGCGGGCCAGCGATCCACTTTCCAATCGTGGGGTTTCAGCAGCCCCAGCTTTTGAAGCCGCACGGTGTGCATGATTTCGTTGTTCCAGAACAGATCGCATTGCGGGTTGTCCTGTTCGGCGATGATCTGGGTCACCAAGCCGACGGTCTTGGTCGATTCGACATCGAATTTTGCGGTCACGCCCGTCTCAAACTCTTGCTGGCGTTCGAAACCGTTCAAGATGGGCGCGGCGAATTCCTCGTCGAGCGCCGAATAGACGACAACATCGGTCTCGGGACGCGACACGCAACCGGCGATCGAGACCACGAGCGTTGCAAAGACGCAACCGGCCGTCACGTTCTTTGCCATCACCCGGCTATACTGTGGCGATGGAAACGAAACGAAGAGATCGGAGGAGACGGCGATTTTCTGCACAGCGATTTTTTGCCACCGTTTGTTGGGTCGTCGGGACGCTCGGAGGGGCGTCGATGGATTGTAAAGCGGACGAAGGCTTTCGTGCAGGTCCGGACGGGCTGTTTCGCGCGTCCGGTCGACACATCCGCTTGGTCACCGACATCCCGTCGCGGGACACGGCCGCCGACTTGGTCGCCTCGTTCGACGCCGCCGTGCCCCAATGGGCCGCGTTCTGGGGCATCGACGTCGATTCGTTGGCGAAGTGGACGGTCGATGCGCATGTGATGCGGGACGCGCGTCCCTTTCGTGACAACGGGCTGCTGCCCCGCGGCGTGGGAGATTTTCCTTTCGGCACCGCCAGCGGCAATCAGATTTGGATCCACGAACAGCCCAGCCGCTATTACAACCGTCACCTGTTGTTGCACGAAGGTGTTCACGTTTTGATGTTCGGGGTCTTCGGCGGCGCCGGGCCGACTTGGTTCATGGAGGGGACCGCCGAATTGTTGGCCGTGCATTCGGGCGATCATCGGCAAACGGTCATCGGCGGCGTGCCGGCCGGTCGCGAGGCAGTTCCCGAGTGGGGGCGGTTCAAAATCCTGTCGCAGCAACGCGACGCGAACAACGTCAAGACCATCGAAGACGTCATGCGGTTGCCCCGAAAGCTGCGTGGGGATGTCGAATCGTACGGCTGGAGCTGGCTTGCCGTCATGATGTTGTCGCAGTATCCCCACACCCGCGACGAATTGATCCAGGCCGCCAAGCGAAACGGAGCGGATTCGACCGGCGGGTTCACACGCGACCTGTATCAGCGAATGTACAAGCAGTGGCCGGTCGTCAGGGCGCGTTGGACGATGATGATCTTGGAAATGGATTACGGGTTCGATTGGAGCCGCGAAGCGATCGACGTGGCCATCGACGACCCGACGTTCACCGGCGGCGCGATCGAGTTGTCGGTCGCGGCGGACCGGGGTTGGCAGTCGGCCGGCTTTCGTTTCCCCGCCGGAACGGTCATCGACGTCGACGCCGCCGGACAAGTGATCTTGGACGAAACGACGCGTCCCTGGGTGTCCTTGCCCGCGGGCATCACGTTTCAACATCACCGCGGTCAGCCTCTCGGCCGCTTGATCGCTTGCGTGCTGCCCGTCGAGACTCGCGACGTCGGTCGGCTGGAATTGCCCGACATCCTGGCGATCGGCGAAGGCGAGCGGATCACGCTGGAACAGCCGGCTTGGCTGCTTTTTCGGGTCAACGATCGCGTCGGTGACACGGCCGACAACCGCGGACGATTCGACGTTCGCGTTAAAAAAGCGAACTGATCAGCGATGGTTCCAAATCCGTTAAACTGTTCGTTGTCATCCCCTCGTTCGTCTTTCCTTGTTTCGGATCGTAATTGTCATGCGTGATTGGATTCTCCGCGGGTTCGTCTGCGTTTGTTTGTTGGGACCGGTCAGCGGGTGCCAAGGCCCCGACGATCAAAACGCCGCGGGCGGTGCGGCCGGCGAAAAGTCCGGCACGTTGACGATCGCGGTGATCCCCAAAGGCACGACGCATATTTTTTGGAAATCCGTCCACTTCGGCGCTCTCCAAGCGGCCGAGGAGTTCGATGCGGAAATCGAGTGGCGGGGACCCGCGCGGGAGAGCGATCGGGACGAGCAAATCAACGTCGTTCAGGGTTTCTTGAACAAGCAAGTCGATGGCATTTGCTTGGCACCGCTGGATGCCGACGCTCTGGTGCGTCCGGTCGCCGAAGCCGGTCGGGGCAACGTCCCGGTCGTGATCTTTGACAGCGGATTGTCCGACAGTGACAGCTACGTGTCCTACGTGGCGACCGATAATTTCTTGGGCGGTCAGATGGCCGCCGACACGATGGCGACGGCCGTGGGCGAACAAGGAAACGTCGTGGTGCTGCGTTACAACAAAGGCAGCGAGAGCACCTACCAACGCGAAGAAGGTTTCTTGGAAGCGATCGCCAAGTATCCCGAGATCAACGTCATCAGCAGCGACCAGTACGCCGGGACGACGACCGAATCGGCGATCGACAAGGCCCAGCAAGTCTTCAACAAATTCGGCGACAAAATCAACGGCATCTTCGCCGTTTGCGAACCCAACGCCGAAGGCGTTTTGCAAACCCTCCGCGATCGAAAGGTGGCCGGCAAAGTCAGTCTGGTCGCTTTCGATAGCAGTGAAACGCTTCGCGCGGGATTGCAGGACGGCGAAGTCGCGGCGATCGTGCTGCAAGATCCGGTTCAGATGGGTTATTTGTCGGTCAAGACGATCGTCGAACACCTTCGCGGTGAAAAAGTCGACTCGAGGGTCGATACCGGCGTCTACGTCGCGACGCCCGAAAACAGGAACGACGAAAAAATCAGCCGACTTTTGGATCCCGAGAAAGCGTGAGTGATCCGGAATCCTCACCGGTGCTCGTCGCCCAGGGGCTGAGCAAACGCTACGGGCCGACGACGGTGCTGCGCGACGTGTCGATGCGGCTGAGTCCCGGACGCATCTTGGCGTTGCTCGGCGAAAACGGGGCCGGCAAAAGCACGTTCGTCAAAATCCTCAGCGGCGCGGTCGTGCCCACGACCGGCGCGGTACAAGTCGCCGGCGGGCAAGTCAAAGCGGGGAACCCCGAAGCGGCGCGATCCGCCGGCATCGCCATGGTTTATCAAGAACTCAGCGTGTGCGATGACCTGAGCGTCGAAGACAACATCATGCTGGGACGCGAAGTCGGGCGTTTCGGTTGGCTGGATCGAACGCGGCAGCGCCGAATCGTGCGGGATGCGTTGGACCGGTTGGGACACGCGGATTTGGACCCGACGACGAAGGTTTCCGAGCTTTCCGTCGGTGCCAAACAGTTGGTCGAAATCGCGCGGGCGATCGCCGCGGATGCCAAGGTCTTGATCTTGGACGAACCGACCAGCTCCCTGCCTCGGTCCGACGTCAAACGACTTTTCGATGTGACCCGCAAGCTGGCCGGCGAAGGCTTGGCGGTGATTTACATCAGCCATTTTCTGGAGGAAATTCGCGAACTGTGTGATTCGTTTTTCGTCCTTCGTGACGGCCGCTTGGCGGGAAGTGGTGAACTGGCCGGCGTGACCGAAGCGGACATCGTGCAATTGATGGTCGGACGCAGCGTTGACGAACTTTATCCTCAAACCCCACGATCGCCGGGCGATCCGGTTTTGAAATTGACGCGGATCAGCGGTCGACCGATCCCCTGCAACGTCTCGCTGTCGGTTCGTCGCGGAGAGATCTTTGGGATTGCCGGTCTGGTCGGTGCGGGTCGGACCGAACTGGCGCGGTGCTTGGCCGGACTGGACGGTCGCACCGGCACGCTGGCGTTTCGCGACGAGGTGATCGCCGCGGGTGATCCGGCGGCCGCGATCCACGCCGGCTTGGCGATGGTCAGCGAAGATCGCAAAGGCGAAGGCTTGGCACAGAATCTTTCGATCATGGACAACGCGACCATCAGTCGGCTGGATCCCTACCAGCGTCTCGGCTTTCTGAACGAACGTCGACGCACCGCGGCGACCGAGGCCGTGATGACGCGTTTGCAAGTCAAAGCGGACGGCCCGACGTCGCCGGTGTCGAACCTGTCGGGCGGAAACCAACAAAAAGTCGCGCTGGCGAGAGTCCTGCATCAGCAGGCGAACTGCTTGATCTTGGACGAACCGACACGTGGCGTCGACGTGGGGACCAAAAGTGAGATTTATCGGCTGATCGGCCGGGTCGCCGCCGAGGGGACCGTCGTCATCTTCATCAGCAGTTATTTTGCGGAACTGTTGCACATGTGCGATCGCATCGCGGTCATGGCGCGGGGACGCGTGATGGACGTTCGCCCCGCCGACGACTGGACCGAACACGATCTGCTCTTGTCCGCTCTGGGCAGCGACGCGAAGGGTTAGCTTTCCGGATGTCGAATTCTCCTTCCCTTTCCCAGCCTTTTTGAATTTTCATGCTTCGCCGAATCCTTTCCGCCGCCGGACCTTTGTTGGCACTGTTGGTCGTCGTTGTCGTCTTCGGAATCGCCGATTGGACACAGGATTTCGAAGGCCGGTTTTTGACTTCGGGATCGGCCCGTTTGGTCGGGCTGCAAAGCGTCAAAGTCGGCATCGCCGCGCTGGGAATGACGCTGATCATCATCTCCGGCGGCATCGATTTGTCGGCGGGCACGGCCGCGGCACTCTCGGGATGCGCCGCGGCGCTGACACTGGACCAGGGTTGGGGCATCGCGGCCGCATTCGGCATCGCGATCGCGACCGGCGTCGGCTGCGGAATGCTGAACGGTTCGCTGATCAGCTTGCTCCGACTGGTTCCCTTCATCATCACCCTGGGAACGATGACGATTTTCATGGGGCTGGGAAAAACGATCGCCGAAGACGGCGGCACGATCACTCCGCCGATCGATACGATCCCCTCGTGGATGCAGTCGATGGTCACCCAGTTTCCTCAGCCGGCTTGGATCGCGTATCCGGTGATCCCGAATTTCTGTTGGGGCGTCTGGTTGATGCTGGGATTGGCGGCGGTCGTCGCGTTGATTTTGCATCGCACCGTGCTGGGGCGAGCGATTTTTGCGATCGGTTCGAGCGAAGCGACGGCGCGACTGTGCGGCGTGCCCGTCGTGCGCACCAAACTGTTGGTCTATTCGATCGCCGGGGCGCTGGTCGGGCTGGCCGGCATGGTCGATCTGGCGCGAATGGGCAAGGGCGACGCTTCGGCGGGCTTGGGTTTGGAATTGGAGATCATCGCGGCGGTCGTCATCGGCGGCGGATCACTCTCCGGCGGACGGGGCAGCGTCGTCGGTACCCTTTGCGGCGTGTTGATCATGGGCGTGATCAACCACGGGTGCACGGCGCTGGGTCTGGAAAACCAAGTCGAGAATATTCTGCTGGGCGTGATCATCATCGCGGCAGTGTACGTGGATCGCGTCCGCAGCAAAGATCGGGCTTCCTGAAGCGAAGCACTGCTTATGAATAAAAAAATTGTCAGCCGTTCGGTCGGAGCCGCTTGTTGGGCGGCGATCCTCGGCGGTATCTGGGCGTTCGCGACCGGTCCGTCGTCGGAGCCCGCATCGCCGGCCGAATCAACCGCTCCCCGCCGCAGTCTGGCCGATGCCTTGTTTCCCGGCGGCGTCGACATCGTGTTGACCGAACCGACGGGGAAAATGCGTGTCGGTGATCCCGTTTT
>CAYVRC010000111.1:0-19766 GCA_964453205.1 uncultured Pirellulaceae bacterium
ACTTTCGTGACGAACCGGCGTTCCTGCGTGCGTTGTCTCCGCATCGCAGCGACCCGGTAAAATTGCGAGCGGTGGGAAAACAGTTTTCCAGGCGTTACCGAGAACGCGCGAGAGAATTGGCGGCTCGGACCCCCGATCCGAACACTGTCTTGAGCGAATTGGCCGACGAACTCCGCCGCCGCCCGCCGATCGATTGGAACGAAGCGGCCATCCTGTTGCTCCGAGCCGAAGCGGTGGTCGAGGATCTTTCGCGGCAGGCTGCCGGGCCGACGGATTCCGCGTCCATCGCTCGGCGGCTTCCCGAGCTACTGCGGCAGCTTCGTTTCGACGCAAACGTGATCCGAGACGGAGCACATCTTTTGCAGTCGCCGGCCGGCTTCGACGTCGAAACGTTTCGCAAGGAAGTCTCGGCATTGCTCTCTCTTCCCAGCGACGGTGCGCCATGATCATTCCCGCCCTGCATCAACGGCAGCATCGACGCGGTTATTTGACACGAAAAGACCTGGAGGAGATCGCTGAAGAATCAGGCGTGCCGCTCTACCGCGTCAACGAGGTCGTTTCCTTTTTTCCACACTTTCGCACCACACCACCGCCCAAGGTGGTCGTGAATGTCTGTCGCGACATGAGCTGTCATTTGCGAGGCTCGGTGGCCATGACCGAAACACTCGCCGACTGGGCCGAGCAGCGATACGGCAAAGACGTGGAGGTTTGCGGCGTGTCCTGTCTCGGGCGTTGCGATCGCGCGCCCGCTGTGATGGTAGACGAACGATTGGTCGCCAACGCGGATCAACGGCGATTAAAAACGATCATCGATGGCAGTCTGCAAGGTCTTGCCGTTCAGACCGACAGTGATTGGGACACCGCCAAGCCGAAGATCGGTCGATGGAAGCTCGATCCGGATCGCGGGCAAAGCCGATACGACCTCGTTCGCAAATACGTTTCCCAAGGCGGAACGGCGGAGGACGTGATCGCGGCTCTCCAGCACGCCGGCCTGCTCGGCATGGGCGGCGCCGGCGGGCGGGCCTATCTGAAATGGACCGACGTTCGTAAAGCCACCGCGTCGACGGGACAGAAGTATGTCATTTGCAACGCCGACGAAAGTGAACCGGGCACCTTCAAGGATCGTGACGTTCTGATGGCCGCCCCGCACACGGTCATCGAGGGCATGATCCTCGGCGGGCTGGTCGTCGGAGCCAAACAGGGATGGATTTACATCCGTCACGAATACCCCGAACAAATCGAACGCTGCCGAGAGGAGATCACGAGGGCTGAAAAGATCGGTGCGCTGGGCAAAGACATTTTCGGGGCCGATGCATCGATGACGTTGGACGTGTTCCCGAGTCCCGGCGGCTACATTTGTGGCGAACAGACCGCTTTGATCGAAGCGATGGAGGACAAACGCGGCGAACCCCGAAACCGTCCCCCGGAATTGATGACCAACGGACTGCATGACCAGCCCACGCTGCTGTCCAACGTCGAAACCTTTGCCTGGGTGCCGCGAATTTTGACCGATTCGGGAACTTGGTTCGCCGGCCAGGGGGAGCGGTCCGGACCGATCACGTCAAAACTCGGCGAACAAAGCAAGGGACGCCGACTGTTTTCGATCAGCGGCGACCTCAATCGTCCCGGTGTCTACGAAGTCCCTACCGGCATCACGTTGGGGCAACTCATCGACGAACACGCCTGCGGCATGCTCGACGGCAAAGCGATCTCGGCGGTCGCACTCAGCGGACCGTCGGGCGGATTGCTTCCGCCGTTCATTCCGATCGAGCACATCAACACCGAACCGCTCGGTGACCTGATCGGGCCTGAGATCACGCACATCGACGTCCGCGATCTGCCGCTGGACATCCAAGTCTCCCGTTCGCTCGGCTACATGTTGGGTGCCGGCATCGTCGTTTATGGTGAAGGTTGCGACCTGCTGGCCGAGGCGGTCGCCAACAGTCGCTTTTTCAAAAATGAATCGTGTGGCAAATGCGTTCCCTGCCGGATCGGTTCACAAAAGATCACGGAGATCGGCGAAAGGCTTCATCGGTCGGAGGTCGACGCGACCGAGCTTCCGTCACTCTTGCCGGTCATCGATGACCTTTCCGCGGTGATGGTGGCGACCAGCATCTGCGGTCTCGGCCAGGTCGCCAGCAACCCGTTGCACTCGTTCTTGAAATTCTTCCCCGACCTCGCCCGACAAGCGTGTCAAGGCGTGGCCGGTCGTTCTGACCCGAGGCGTCCATGATGACCGCAGACGATTCGAAACCACGACGTCCCCGGCCAAGCGTTTCAAAGGGCGGTGATTCAAAGGCCGGTGATTCACAGCGGGCCCGTTCCAGCATGTGGGGATCGCTGTTGTCCGACACGCCCTCGATCATGACGTCGTTGTTGGCGACCGAAATTCGGATCGACGACGAGGGCTTGTTCGCTCGAGACGTCGAAGGGCAGCTCGTTCGGGTCGAAGAGGCGACCGCGTCGGAGCTGAACCGAACCGTCACGATCACGATCGACGGCCAACAGGTCACCGTCCCCCTGGCCGTCCCGCAGCGTGATTCCCAGGGAAAGATCCTTCGCGATGCCGGCGGAGAACCGATTCCGCGTCCGACAACGATCCACGATGCCGCCGCGGTGGCCTTCGTCAAACGCCCCGGACAACAGCACCCCATCCCCACGCTCTGTCATCAAGAACATTTGCCGCCGGTCGGCGTTTGCCGAGTCTGCATGGTCGAAGCCACGGAAATGACCCGTCGAGGCCCGCGAAGCAAACTGGTGCCGTCGTGCGTGCAGCGGGTGACCGACAACATGGTCGTCCACACGGTCAGCAGCCGGGCAGACGAAACCGCCGCCGGTCGCGTGCGGCAAGCCGTTTCCGTTGTCGTCGAATTGTTGCTTGCCGATCACGCCCCCTCGGGCACCTCGGCCCGATCCGACGGGACCGGCCCTTCGTCTCCGTCACAGAATGAACTCGTGGCGGTCGCCGAGCGTTTGGGGGTCGACCGGTCGCGATTCGCCCCGCGATCGACCGATCGTGGACGAGACGACAGCAGCAAGATGATCTTGGTCAACCACGACGAATGCATCCTTTGCGGACGCTGCAGTCGAGGCTGCAACGGCATCAAACACAATCACGTCATCGGCCGATCCGGCAAAGGTTATCAGACCCACATCGCGTTCGACTTGGAAGACGACATGGGCAAAAGCTCGTGCGTCTCCTGCGGCGAATGCGCCGTCAGTTGTCCCACCGGGGCGTTGACGTTCCAACCCGCTTTCATCGATACGCAAATCAAACGTGTCAAAGATGAAATGACCGCCGAAAACCTTACCGGCGAAATCGTGACGGCTGACGAATTACGGCGGTATGACCTTTTCAAAGGCATCCCCCATAAGTTTTTGCAGTTCAACGGTTCCGCGGTCTTGCGTCGCATGATGCAACCCGGTGAAACGCTGTGCGTCGAAGGGGAATACGGATCGACGGCGTTTGTCATCTTGAGTGGGGAATTCGAGGTCTTTTTGAATAGTCGTCGCGGGGCGGTCCGCAGCCGTCCGGCCGACGGCCTGAGGGGCTGGCTCGGCGGATTGAAGACCGTCATCGAAGCGGTCGGCGGAAAAGCCAAATTGTCGGATCTGTCCGGCGCGACGATGGACGAAAACGAACACATCCTCGTCAACGAACAGGACGTCTTGATCGGTGAAATGACATGCCTGAATCGCTATCCGCGTTCGGCAACCGTCGTCGCCACCCGGCCGGCCGAGGTCTTGGAGATCAAGCGGAATGTCCTGTACATGTTGCAGAGAAACGAAACCAGCCGAGAAATTTTGGATCGCGTTTACCGCAAACGTTCACTCGAAAATCGGCTGTCGGCTCTGCCGCTGCTACAAGGGCTGACCGAACGGGACCGCAACCGGGTCGCCACAGCGCTGCGTGACCGCGTGGAATTGATTTCCGTCGAGCCCGGGCAAACGATCTTTAAACAAGGCGATGTCGCGGACAACTATTACATCATCCGGCTCGGGTTCGTCAAAGTCACGCAACAGCACGGCGGCGACCAGCGGGTCCTGAATTACCTGTCACCGGGAACCGCGTTCGGCGAAATCGGTTTGCTCGCCGATTTGGTCAAGTCGCTCGGTGACGAGTTCGGAAACGAGATCGAACCCGGCAAGCGAACGGCCACCTGTACCGCGCTCGACCACGTCGAACTGATTCGCATCCGCGGCAAACATTTTCGTGAACTGATTCGCAAGTTTTCGACGATCCGCAATGCCATGGTCGCAACGGTCGACGAATTGCTGCGTCGCGATCTGGCGGCGAGACAGCAGCTACAGGACGTGCAGTCGGAAAATTTTCTGGAACAAGGCCTTTATCTCGCCCAAAACCTACTCGTCTTGGATTTGGAACGCTGCACCCGTTGCGACGAATGCACCAAGGCGTGCTCGGATACCCACGACGGCGTGACGCGTTTGGTGCGAGACGGGCTGCGTTTCGAAAAATACTTGGTCGCCAGCAGCTGTCGATCCTGCTTCGATCCGTACTGTTTGGTCGGTTGTCCGGTCGATGCGATCCATCGCAACGGCGAGTCTTTGGAAATCGCCATCGAGGACTACTGCATCGGCTGCGGGTTGTGCGCCGAGAATTGTCCCTACGGAAACATCAACATGCACGGCTTTCCCAAGCAAGAGATTGATGAAAAGGGGCGTCTAAAAACCGTTTACCAAATTTACGAAGACGGAAAAAAGAAAGCCGTCAAACAGCAACGCGCCACCACCTGCGACTTGTGTAGCAGTGTCGACGGCAAACCCAGCTGCGTGTACGCGTGTCCCCACAATGCGGCATTCCGAATGAGTGGGAAGGAATTGCAACGGCTGGCGGGCGGGAATCCCTCCTGACGCGAATCGTCCGGCCCGGTTTCCGAGTCTTGAATCCCGAGCCCGCCGGCCCCTTTTCGCGGTTGACACTCCGAACGCGAGGGTGTTATTGCTTTTGGGAACACACGATTCGGCGGCGGGAACGGTTCGGCACCCCGAGGGGGGACGGATCGATCCGGATCGCCTGAAACCACACATTCGGGAGCTTCATCGCAGGCGTCTTTTTTGCGGGAAAAAGACGTCGACGAAAGTCGGACGGCTCGATTCCTTGGGAAGAAAGCTTTCCGTTTTTTGTCAATTCAGGCCCATCGACGCGACGGTTACTGGGTCAATCGTCTCGACGACGGCACCTGTCGCGATGAAGCTCTGACGCACCGGGATGTTGCCCACAGGCGGCATCCCGGTGCAGGATACAACCATCATGACGCAGCCAGAAAACGAGCCCGCGACGGACGATCGCCCTGACACGCCGGACGGCGTTGCGGTCGGGTTTCGGTGGCGGCCCGGTCGCCTCGGCGTGCGTCTTTTGATCGGTGCGGCGGTCGCTTGTCTGGTCGCCACGGTCGCGATCATCGCAAACCGCGATCGTTTGGAACCGCTGGTGATCCCCGCGCCGAAGATCGCCGCGGAGAGCCTGTTCGACGAGATGATCGCCCAAATCCGGCGGGACGAATCCGAAGTCTTGCACGTAACGGATTTCAAAGTCGATGACGCGATGTGTCAAAAACTGCGCGGCATCGACAGCTTGCAGCACGTCATCTTGGATCGTGGCGTGATCACCGACAAAGGTGTCGCCGCGATCGCTTCGCTGCCGAACTTGCAACACGTTCGACTGCGGCTTTCACCGGTCACCGACAGCGGGCTGCGTGAACTGACGAAGTGCAAAAAGCTTTGGCTGGTCAATTTGCCGCACAGCCGCGTCACGGCGGCGGGAATCGCCGAACTGGAATCGCTGCCCAAACTGCGACAACTGCGGTTGGGAACCGACGCGGAGGGCACCGAGATCTGCCGGTCGATCGCCAAGCTGACCTCGCTGCGAGGCATTCACTTGATCGGCGTCGGCGTGACCGATGAGGGAATGAAGTTGATCGCGGACATGCCGCATCTGGAATCCTTGTACCTGGACGACTCGGCGGTGACCGATACAGGGTGGAGTTGGGTATTCTCTACGAAGCCTCACTTGCACGTTCACATCGACCAGCAGCACCATGACCGCGACCCCCACGCCCACCGTCACCAGAATTGACAAACTCCGCCAGCGATTGGGGGCGGTCGAAATCGACGCGTTGTTGGTGACCGACGAGGTCAACGTCCGTTACCTGAGCGGATTCACCGGCGACAGTTCTTACCTGCTGATTCACGACGGCGGAGCGATCATCCTCAGCGATCGGCGTTACGAAACGCAGATCGCCGGGGAATGCCCGAATCTGTCCGCCGCGATCCGCGGGCCCTCCAAGCTGATGCCGGAGTTGGTGACCGAGGTCCTGGCCGACTTCGCGGGCCGCCGGATCGGTTTCGAAGCCGACCAGGTGACCGTGGCCACGCTTCGTCGCACGCGTCAGCAGTTGCAAAAGGCTGGCGTCCAGGCGGATCTGGTGGAAACCGACGGCTTGGTCGAAGGGCTCCGCCGGATCAAAGATGCCGGGGAAATCGATCTGATTTGCCAGGCCATCGATGTCGCCGAACGGGCCTTTCGGTCGGTCACCAGTCGCCTGACCCCGCGGATGACCGAACGTGACGTGGCGTTCGACCTGGAATCGGTGATGCGAAGCCTGGGTGCCAGCGGCGTCAGTTTCACCCCGATCGTCGGCGTCCAGCCTAGCGGGGCGCTGCCACATTACTGTCCCGCGGACGTCCCGCTGGCCGACACGCCGACGCTGCTGGTCGACTGGGGGGCGAGCTTCGGGGGCTACGCCAGCGATTTGACGCGAACGCTGCACCAGGATTCCGCCGGCGATCGGTTTCGGCGGTGCTATGGTCACGTCTTGGAGGCCCAATTGGCCGCGATCGACACGATTCGCGACGGTGTGCCCGCCAAAGACGTCGATACGGCCGCGCGGCGGGTGTTGGAAGCGGCCGGGCTGGGCGATGCGTTCAAACACGGTCTGGGGCACGGCATCGGCCTGCAGATTCACGAATCCCCCCGCATGGCGTCGGTCAGCGAAGAAACCTTGGCCAGCGGCATGGTCATCACCGTCGAACCGGGCGTTTATTTCGAAGGCGACTTCGGGATCCGCATCGAAGACGACGTCTTGGTGACCGATTCGGGATGCCGAGTGCTGACCCGTCTGCCTAAGGGCCTCGATGATTGCGGGCTGATCTTGTAGAGTCTGCGGCTTGACAATCTTCGACAAACCAATGTTTGGTGGACCAACAGTATGAACAAAGGCGGCAAGCCCGAGGGCGATGTGTTTAACGTCGATCGTATCCGCCAGATCGTGGAACTGATGGAACAGCACGATCTCGGCGAAGTCGATCTGCAACAGGGCGACGAAAAGATCAAGCTGACCCGTGGTGGCGTCGCGCCGCTGTACTCCGCCCCGCCCGTTGCGGCAACGGGTTTCGCCGCTCCGCCGGTCGCCGCCGGTCCCGGGGCCGCCACCGCCCTCCCCGCGGCGGACGAACACGCCGGCACCATGACCATCAACGCACCGATGGTCGGCACGTTTTATTCCAAAGCCAATCCGGAATCGGAACCGTTCGTCAAGGTCGGCCAGACGGTTCGCCCCGATACGGTCTGCTGTATCGTCGAAGCGATGAAGGTTTTCAACGAAATCCCGGCCGAGTGCAGCGGAAAGGTCGTCGAAATCTTGGTCGAAGATCAGCAACCGGTCGACTTCGGCAAGCCGATGTTCCGCGTCCAACCCAGCGGCGGCTAAGGTTCAGCAACGATGTACAAAAAAATCCTGATCGCCAACCGCGGCGAGATCGCCCTGCGAATCATTCGCGCCTGCCGTGAAATGGGCATCCAATCGATCGCCGTGTTCAGCCAAGCCGATCGTGATTCGATGCACGTCACCTTGGCCGACGAAGCCTACTGCGTCGGAACCGCGCGGAGCGCCGATAGCTACCTGCGGATCGACCAGATCATCGCCGCCGCCGAAGTCGCCGATGCCGACGCGGTTCATCCGGGATACGGTTTTCTCGCCGAAAACGCTCAATTCAACGAAGTCTGTCGCGAAAGCGGATTCGACTTCATCGGCCCCAGCCCACAAGCGATGGAAAAGCTCGGCGACAAAAACACCGCCCGCTCGATCGCCGTCCAAAATAAAGTGCCCGTCGTGCCGGGCAGCGACGGCCTGATCCAAAACGACGAGGAAGCGATCCGGATCGCCCACGAAATCGGTTTTCCGGTCTTGATCAAAGCCACCGCGGGCGGCGGCGGCAAAGGCATGCGGGTCGCCGAGAGCGAAAACATGCTCGGGGCGGCCTTGCGGGCCGCGCGGACCGAAGCCGAAGCCGCGTTCGGCAACGGAGGCGTGTACCTGGAAAAATTCATCGCCAAGCCGCGACACATCGAAGTCCAAGTCATCGCCGACAAACATGGCAACGTTTGTCATTTGTTCGAACGCGATTGCAGCGTCCAGCGACGCCACCAAAAACTGATCGAGGAAGCCCCCAGCAGTACGCTGCCGCAAGACCGACGCGAAGCGATCTGCGATGCCGCCGTGCGGATGATCCGTGGCGCGGAATACACCAACGCGGGCACCGTGGAATTCATCGTCGATGCGAAAAATGACTTCTTTTTCATCGAAGTCAACGCGCGGATCCAAGTCGAACATCCGGTTTCCGAAATGGTCACCGGCGTCGACTTGATCAAAGAACAAATCCGCGTCGCGTCGGGGGAAAAGTTATCCTTCACCCAGGACGAATTGACCTGCACCGGTGCGGCGATCGAATGCCGAATCAACGCGGAAAACCCCGACAAGAACTTCCAGCCCAACCCGGGAAAACTGGAATCGTTTTTCGTTCCCGGCGGCATGGGGGTGCGTTTCGATTCGCACGTCTACGTGGGCTACACGGTACCGCCGCACTACGATTCGATGATCGGAAAACTGATCGTCCACCGGCCGACCCGTCGCGAAGCGATCGCGACGATGCGACGGGCTTTGGCCGAATTGCAGGTCAACGGCATCGCCACGACCGCGTCGTTCCAAGATCGTGTCTTGGAGCACCCGGATTTCGTCGCGGGCAACTGTGACACCAAATGGGTCGAACGAGAACTGCTGGGCGGAAGCTGAAAATCCGGCCGGAATCGCTTTCGTACGCCCTCGGGCAATCGGTCCGTCCGATCGCAACAGCCGGGCCGACTGGTCGTCTCTCCTCGCCGTGCGGATCCGCGCGACCGACCGCATCGACGACGACGGCTGGGGCTTCCTGATCGCGGATCCCATCGACGGCGGACGGGGCTAACCTTCGGTTGCCGCCAAACGGGCGTCTTCCGCCACCGCAAGCTCTCCCAACGATTCGTCGATCAAAGCCAACGTTTCCAAGACTTCACGGTCATCCGGGGCTTGAGCCGAGTAACGCATCAGCCAGTCTCGCGCCGATTTCCAATCCACCCGAACGTAACGCATACCGATGTCTCGAAGCACCGACGGGTCGATCGTGACACCGCTGCTGCCCTGACGACGAACGGACGCATCGGCCGTGTACAGACGACCGATTTCGCGTTGGGCATCGAGGTATCGCCGGACGAATTGCCGGTGCTCATCCTCATTGCCCGACTCTTTGTGTGCCTCGGCCAACAGGTAAAGTGTCGCGTTGTCTTCGGCAAATCGATCCAAGATCGGACTCAACGTCTCGATCGCTTCGGCATGTCGACCTTGAGCCAGCAAAGATTTTCCCAACAAGAATCTCGCATCGTACAAGGTCGGAACCGAGTTCAACGCGCGACGTGTCAACTTGATGGCCTGATCGAATTGTTCCAAGTCGACCAGGATTCTGGATTTCAGCAACAAGCCGTCGGCATCGTTACCGTCGCGGGCCAAGAGTTCGTCCGCGACCGCACCGGCCTCTTTTAAGCGGTCCAGACGATACAGCGACCGCGCCCATCCCAAACGGGCTCGATCGAATCGGCCGTCAAGCCGAACCGCTCTGGCGAACGCGGCTTCGGCATGGCGATTGTCGTCTTTTAAGTCATGGTATTGACCGAACAAATAACTGGCCAAAGCGCTGTCGGGTTCGACGCGCCTCCATTGTTCCAAAAGACGTCGAGCCGATTCGAAGTCGCCGAACGTCAATCGTCCCAAAACCCAAGCTTCGAAAACGGCGTCGGTGTCATCGGGATTTTCGTTGAGCAATCGTTGTGATTCCGCCGGGCCGAGTGGACTGCCCATTTGCACGGCCAGCAACTTCATTTCCCGATCGACATCGGCATCGGCTTGCTCGGTTTCGTCGGCTTCGTCCAGCAGAAGCTCGGCTTTGAGCGGCTGCATTCGGAGCCGCGCGATTCGTGCCTTCAGTAGCGTTTGCCGCACCGGCGTTGGAGACCAAAAACCCCGCGTCGACCATCGCTCCGCCTCGGAAAAGCGACGTGACGACATGGCTTGTTTCATCTGCCACCGGACGTGCCGGTCCCAAGCCCAAATTCCGGCGGGAATCATCACGGCCGACACGACGATGCCCAGAATCGCCCACTTCAGGCGTCCGGATCGCGACGAGGTCGATCGCCGCGTCGATGCGGCCGTCGAACCGGATTCCGAGTCCGCTTGATCACGTGAATCGAGGTCGCGTGTATTGGCATCGACCGGCCGTTGACGTTTCTTTTTGGTTCGCTTCGCCACTATTTTCCTGACTCCGCCTCGGGTTCACCCGAGTTTTCCCACCAAGGGTATTGTTCCGGCACAAGCATCTCGATCGTGTAGGGCGGCGCGAACAGGTCCAAGTCACCGTCGCGGTCCAAGTCCACCAACCGGCAAGTCGCGGCATGGCATTGGTCGACGCGAATCACGTGTTTTTCAAACTTTCCGCCGGGCTGCTGTTCCAACCACATTAAGGCATCGAACGTTCCCGACGGCTGGCTATCGATCTGATCCTGACTCAGCAACGCACACGCGGCGATGTCCAAGTCACCGTCGCCGTCGATGTCGCCGGTCGTCGCACAATAGACTCCCGGCATCGTCGCCAACTGATGTTCACGGAGCGGGTAGGTGCCTTCATTTTCTAGCCATCCGACATAATGAAACGGCTTGGCCAAGTTATCGTCGAAGGTATCCCCGCAAGTGAAAACGACATCCAAGTCGCCGTCACCGTCCAAGTCGACCGTCTCGATTCCGCTGCTACCCAGCGATGGCCCGTCGCCACGGTGCAACGTTTCCAGCAGAAACAGCCCGTCGCCTTGATTCAAAAACACGTCGATCGTTTCGTAATGCTGCGTCATCAGGACCACCAAGTCGTCCAAACCGTTGCCATCGAAATCGACAACGTTGATCTCCACGCAGCCGGCACGCGGGTCCAGCGACTTGAGTTCGAACTGCGGGATGCCGTCGACGCAGTCGGTTTGGATCATCACGTCGATGCCGCCGATGAAGTGCATGCCGAAATCCGCAACGACCAAATCCAAGTCCCCGTCGCCGTCGAAATCGAAGGGGACACTGTCGGCGACGCGAGCCAACCCCATCCGCAAGGCATGACGCTCGAAAGTGCCGTCGGGCATCCCGCGAAAGAACCACACGGTCCCTTCGCGTTGCGGTTGCGGCGACATCGATCCCAGATCGGCGACGACATAGTCGTCGATCCCGTCGGCGTTCAAGTCGGCACGGCGGACACGGGCGGGGTGGGAGGTCTCACCGATCTCTCTCGAGACAACGGAGAGGGCATCTTTTTCGGAAAAACTCAGCTCACGAATCGCCCCCGAAAACATATCGCTCAAGACCAGCTTCGTGCCCGCGTCGTCACCGACGACTTCGGTCGATGAAACGGCCCGCAAGTCTTGTCGGCCCTTCGATTCGAGCCAGTTCTCTCGAAAGGTTTTGTCGTCCTCCCGGCTGCCCGTTTCGAACGGATACGCCACGGGCGCCCGATCGACGAACCATCGAATCGTCGCTTCCGCGTCGGGAACGACCAAGTGATCGCGTCGCGACTTGTGATACAGGCGGATGCCTTGCAGCACTTCATGTTCCCAGCGATCTTTCGGGAAACGCAACGGCGAGGGCATGGGATGACAATCGCCACAGAAAGCCCGAATCGACGCTTCGTCGCGCGGACCGCTCTGGGCGAAAACGGATCGCCCGGCCAGGGTTATCCCGCAGCATAGACAAATCCACAAGAGTGCGGAGGACCTAGGCATCACAGCATTCGGTTGAAAGGAGGGGGAGGAGCAACAGATCGCATCTGTTCGCCGAGTCCGGACCCGCAGCGACGTGGCCGACGACGAGCTTGACCGGCCCGATTTCGATTCAGTATAGCGCCCGCGGCGACCGTCGTCGGCGCGGAAGCTCGCCAGACCCGGCGGGAACCCCGCCAGACGAGAAGCCCGCCGCGGCGGTCACCCGTCGATGACGTCGCGGTCTATAATCCGGCCGATCGGATCGGCTCGCCGCCGCACCGCTGCCACTCGGATCGTTCGCCTCGCGATCAGCTCGGAACTTTCGCACCATGAAACCGGTATCTCTGGGTCTCGATTTTGGAACCGAATCGGTTCGCGCGGTTTTGATCGACTCGTCCGGTGACCAACTCGGTATCGGCGTGGACGCGATGGCTTCCGGGCAGATCATCGATTCGCTCCCGGGGACGGGGGAGAAATTGCCGCCGGCTTACGCGTTGCAAGATCCGGCGGACTGGATCGCGTCGGCCGCGGCGGCGACTCGAAAGGCGATCGATGCCTCGCGACTGGATCCGGCGGCGATCGTCGGCATCGGTGTCGACTTTACGAGTTGCACGATGCTGCCGACGCTCGCCGACGGAACACCGCTGTGTCAGTTGGACGAATGGGCGTCGGTTCCTTTGGCTTGGCCGAAATTATGGAAACACCACGGCGCGATCACCCAAACCGAACGCATCAATGCCGTGGCGAAACAACGTGGCGAGGACTTTCTGAACCGCTACGGCGGCACGATCGGTTTGGAGTGGTTTTTTCCGAAATTGCTGGAAACGATCGAGCACGCGCCGCAGGTCGCTCGGCGGGCGGAGGTTTGGATCGAAGCGGGCGACTGGTTCGTTTGGCAACTCGTCGGCGGTGCCGCGGCGGAGTTGCCGCGTTCGACTTGCCAAGCCGGTTACAAGGCGATGTGGTCGGCCGAGAACGGTTACGCTTCGCCCGACTTTTTTGCCGCCGTGGATTCACGTCTTGCCGAAGCGGTCCGCGATAAGATGCCCGGCCGCCTGCTTTCGCCCGGACAAACCGCGGGCGGGCTGAACGAAACGATGGCCGATCGGCTGGGTTTGCCCGCCGGCATCGCGATATCCGCAGCCACGATCGACGCCCACGCGGCGGTGCCCGGTGTCGGGGAAGCCTTGCCGGGCACGTTGGTGATGGTCCTGGGGACCAGCAGTTGCCACATGCTGAATTCGACGACCGGACACGCGGTGCCCGGTGTTGCGGGAATCGTCGAAGGCGGCATTTTGCCGGGATGGTTCGGTTACGAGACGGGTCAAGCCGCCGTGGGAGACGCGTTCGCTTGGCTGTTGAAACTGTTGAACCTGGACTCCTTCGACGATCTGTCGGAACCCGCCATGAAGTTACCGCCCGGTGCCGACGGCGTGCTTTGCCTGGACTGGTTCAACGGCTGTCGGACGCCGCTGATGGACGGATCGCTGAAGGGTTGTTTCAACGGGTTGACGTTGGCACACACGCCCGCGCACCTTTACTTGGCACTCTTGGAGGCCTCGGCGTTCGGGTTGCGATGGATCGTCGATGTGTTTCGTGACGGCGACGTGGCGGTGAACCAATTCGTTGCAACGGGCGGGCTTCCGCATCACAATCCCGCCGTCGTTCAGATTTATGCCGACGTCTTGGATTCGGCGATCGAGATTCATCCGTCCGAGCACGGCCCGGCGGTCGGCGCGGCGGTGCTGGGCATGGTCGCCGCGGGATCGGAAAAAAGCGGCTTCGCCGACGTCGGACAAGCCGCCGCCGCGATGGCCGCGGTTCCCGCGGCGCGGAAGCACATCGTGCATCCCAGACCAGACCACGTACCGGAGTACGAGAAACGGTACGCGGCCTACCGCGCGTTGGCCGACACCATGGCCGATTTTCATCACGCCAGACGATAACCTCAAAGCGGTTGATCCGTGACACGTTTCCCATTCATCAGACCGACCGTTTGAAGCCTTCTTTCCCCCAATGGAACCGACCATGAAAGCCAAGACGATTCAACTGATTGCTTCGGGAGACCTCCGCGAATCCGCCAACCGCGTCTGTTGGCCCGCCCAGCAACAAATGGAATCCCAACTGATCGACGCGATCACGAAGCTGGGACGCCAAGTCGTGCGCGGTCATCAGCCGGTCGAAGGCCGCGGTCACGGATTCATTCAATCGCAACGCGAAGGCATGCAGGTCTTTCAACAGCTCGACCCCGAAGCGCCGCTGATCGTGGCCGAAGCGGTCTGGCAGTATTCGCATCACGTGCTGGCCGGATTGATGACGCATCGTGGCCCGATTCTGACGGTCGCGAACTGGTCGGGACAATGGCCGGGGCTGGTCGGCCTGCTGAACTTGAACGGTTCACTGACCAAAGCGGGTGTCAAATACAGTTCGCTGTGGAGCGAGACGTTTCAGGACGAATGGTTCAACGACAAGCTGAAGCATTGGCTGTCCGGCGGCACGGTCACGCATGACACGTCTCACGTCCGACCGCTGACATCGTCCGACGCCTCGCGTCGCGCCAAAAAGGTCGGCAGGCAGGTTGCCGCGGAACTCCGCGGGAACAAAGCCATCATGGGCGTCTTTGACGAAGGCTGCATGGGGATGTTCAACGCGATCATCCCCGATCACTTGCTCAACGGCGTGGGTGTTTTCAAGGAACGCTTGTCGCAGTCCGCCTTGTATCACGAATCCAAGTCGGTGGAGGACGCCGAAGCCCGGGCCGTACGGACTTGGCTGGACGACGCGGGAATGACTTTCCATACCGGAGAGAACCCCGGACAAGATCTGACAGATGCTCAGATTCTGGATCAATGCCGCATGTACGTCGCGGCGGTTCGCATCGCGGATGATTTCGGCTGTGACTGCATCGGCATTCAATATCAACAGGGCTTGAAAGACTTGTTGCCCGCAAGCGATTTGGTCGAAGGCATGCTCAATGATTCCGTTCGGCCGCCGGTGATGTCGCGAGACGGCGGGCGGGAACTTTACGCCGGAAAGCCGCTGACGCATTTCAACGAAGTGGACGAATGCGCGGGCTTGGACGGCTTGTTGACGCAGCGGGTGCACGCCGCTTTAAATCAGCCGACCGAAAACACGCTGCACGACTTGCGTTGGTCCGATCGAGACGCGTCGGGAACGATCGACGAAGAAGTTTGGGTGCTGGAGATCAGCGGCGCCGTTCCGGCATCGCATTTCGCCGGCGGCTGGGCCGACGCGGAGGGATTCCGTCAGCCGCCGATGTATTTTCCGGCCGGCGGCAGCACGATTCGCGGGATCAGCAAACCGGGCGCCGTCGTATGGTCTCGGATCTTTATCGAAGACGATCGGCTGCACATGGACTTGGGACTCGCACGCTCCGTCGAACTTCCGCGAAGCGAAACCGAACGTCGCTGGAACAGCACCACACCGCAATGGCCGATCATGCACGCGGTCATCGCCGGCGTGTCACGAAACCAAATGATGGCCCGGCACAAGGCGAACCATATCCAAGTCGCTTACGCGAATAGTGCCGCCGAAGCCGTCGAAGCGATGCAGGCCAAAGCGATCGCCGCGACGGAACTGGGGCTGGAAGTCAGCTTGTGCGGCGAAGTCGACAACTTCACCGACTGACGCGGAAGAGGCGATCGCCGCACGTCGGTCGGATCAGGCGGCTCGCGATTGCGGAGACTCGTTCGGGACGATGTGCCGACCCAAAGTTTCGATCTCCAGACGCAGCAATTGTCCGACGGTTTCACTTGCCGTCGGACGACGTTGAGGATCGACATCGATCATGCGGCCGACCCATTCGGCGACGGGCACCAACGACTCGTCACAGACATCTTCGAGCTGCGCCAGCAACTGCCACAACACGCGGCCGAGCGAGAACATGTCCATCGCGGGTAGGGCAGCCGTTTCGCCCTCGAGTTGTTCCGGCGAAGCGTAGCGCGGCGTGCCACGAAAGACCTTTCCCAACGGCGAGTGAACCCTTCTTGCGAAGCCGAGATCCACCAACGTCACGTGGCCTTGATCATTGATCATCAAGTTGGCGGGCTTGACGTCGCCGTGAATCCATCCGCCCGCGTGCAACGCTTCCAAGGCTTGAGCGGCTTGCCGGGTCAACCACAACGCCAGCGGTAATCGGCTGAGCGCCCCGCGTTCGATCAATTGCTCGATCGTCGCGCCGACGATCCGTGGCATGACAAGGTGGGGGGCCTCACCGGAAACGGAACCGTCTAAAACGCAAACCAGATTCGGATGGCTGACCGACTGCGACACCAGCGCCGCCTGCGTGATCCCTTGGCGGTTCGCGGGCCGATTTTGGACGTCCAGGCCTCGCTTGACCACGTAATCCCAGCGCGGACTGTCCGGCGCGTCGGCCGGTTGGGCCAAACAGAGTTCCGCGGTGTCGCTGACGTGCAAGACACGGCCGAGTCGCCAAATCCCGAGAATCGATGGTCTTCGTTCCACTTCGGCGTTGCCCAATGTCATCACGTTCCTTCAATTGATTTCGGCCCGATTCCACTTCATTTCCATCGGCCCGGCGATCCGGCCCGATCGACATCGGCTGGCGGAATCGGCAAAGTCGACCTGTCTTTCCAGGCGGTTTCCCGCCGCGCGTCGGTAGAGGTTACGATGCGGTAGTCGGTTCATCCGGTTCTTGAAATTTGCGGCTCCGAAACGCGAAAAAGATTCCCATGCGAATGCTTGGTGTTTGCCTGTTTGTTTTGTCCACCAGTATGCTCGGTTGCGGGTCTCGTTCCGGTACCAGCGAGAACGGATCGGGACGTTTCCCCCTGAAAGCCGGACGGTACACCGTGTTGGGGATCCTGACCGACAACCAGGACAACAATAAGGCCAAGGAAAACGCGGAAACGACGCTTTTGCGTCATCCCGACATCCAGTGCATGGTCGGACTTTGGAGCGCCAACACGCCGATGATCCTGGCAGGACTTCGCAGCAGCGATGCGATCGGCAAAGTCGCCGTGGTCGGCTTCGACGAACACCCCGATACGCTCGCCGGCATTCGCCAAGGCAGTGCGTACGGCACGGTCGTTCAAAACCCCTACGCCTTCGGCTATCGCAGCGTCCAGTGGCTGACCATGTTGGCGAAAGGCCGTGAGGTCGACGTTCCCGAAAACTCCTTGAAATTCATCCCCCACCGCAGCATCACCGCCGACAACGTTCAGCAGTTCGCCGCCGAGGTCGAAGCGATCAAGAGCGGCGAAGGCCCGCTGCTGGATCCAGAGATTCTGCTCGACGGCAACGGGGTTTCGGTCGCGTACATCACCAACAGCACCGACCCGTTTTGGATTCTGGCGGACTTCGGCTGCCGGCGTGCCGCCCAGCAATTCGGCTGCGCCGTGGATGTCCAGATGCCTTCGACGGGAACCATCGAAGAACAAAAGCGGTTCTTGGAATCCGACATCGCGGCAAAACTCAACGGCCTGGCGATCAGTCCGATCGACCCGGAGAACCAAGTCGAAATGATCAACGAAGCCTGTGAGGTGATGACGGTGATTTGCCAAGACAGCGACGCTCCGAAATCGAAACGAAAGTTTTATCTGGGCACCAGCAACTACATGGCCGGTCGCGCAGCGGGCAAACTGATCAAAGAAGCCGTTCCCGAGGGCGGCGAAGTGATGCTGTTCGTCGGCAAGATGGAAGTGCTGAATGCTCAAGAACGGAGCCAAGGAATCATCGACGAATTGTCCGAAAAACCGATGCCCTGAAGGCGCGTGACTTGCCTGACGCCCGAGCGACGGGGGATGGTCGATGACGCGAGCATCGGGGTTGTCCGATTTGCTTGCTTGGCGGAATCGGCTGATCTAAGCTAACCGTCCCTCTTTTTTCCTGCCCCCCCCGCCTTTTGACGATCGCCACGCCCTGTGTCGTCGCGATGGTCGACGCTAGAGCGATCAAACATGAAGCATTCTGTCACTGCGATGATCCAGGGCTTGGCCATCCGGTCCGTCGGGTGGTTTGTGCTCGGTTGTCTGGTATTGGTCATGGGGTGCCAAGGCGATACCGAACCCGAAAAAACCGCTCAAGCCGAACCGGAACCGCTGCCCATCCTGGACAGCGAAGTACTGCGTTTGGATTTGCAACCTTGGCCGACGATTCTCCGCAGCCAGGGCAGTTTGCACGCGGACGAACAATCCGTCGTCGGCGCCAAAGTCAGCGGACGCGTCGCAGAAGTCCATGTCGACCTGGGCGACTACGTCCGACAGGGCGATCCTTTGGTGACCCTGGACCGACAAGAGGCCGAAATTCGCGTGATGCAGGCCGAGGCCCAACTGCGACAGGCGATCTCCGCGGTCGGGCTGAGCGAAGACGAGTCGGTCGCGAATCTGAAACCGACCAATGCGGCGCCCGTCCGCGAAGCCAAAGCGATGTGGAACGAAACCAAAAGTGCGCTGACCAGAGCGGCCAGATTGAGAAAACAAAATGCCATCGCGGCCGCGGAATACGAACAGGCCGCCGCGGCCGAACGAGTCGCCGAATCCCGGTACGCTTCGGCCCTGAACGGTGTCGGCGAACGAATCGCGCTGATCGGCGTGCGGCAAGCCGAACTTTCTCTGGCCAAACAGCAACTGGCCGACGCCGTCGTGCCGGCGCCCTTCGACGGATACGTTCAGCAACGGACCGTCGCGGTGGGAACGTACGTCTCCTTGGGACAAACCATCGCCGTGGTCGTCCAAACGTCACCGCTCCGGTTTCGTGGCTCCATTCCCGAACGTTTCGCGCAGTCGATCGAGTTGGGCCAGGAAGTCCGACTGCAAATCGAGTCCGTCGGTGATCCGAAAATCGCCAAAGTTTCTCGGATCAGCCCCGCGTTGGACCAACGGTCCAGAACCCTGACGTTTGAAGCGGAGGTGGTCAACGAAGACCGCCGGCTTCGCGCCGGCTTGTTCGCGGAGGCTGAGGTCGTGATCGTTCCCGACGCCCAAGCCCTGATCGTTCCCGAATCAGCGATCGTGGAATTTGCCGGCAGCCAAAAAGTCTGGAAGGTCGTCGACGGCGTGGCGAGTGAACAAACGATCGTCACGACGAACCGCCGTGACGGCCAACGGGAGGTCGTGGAGGGACTGCTGCCCGGCGACTTGGTGTTGATCCGAGGCGAGACCTGAATCGTCGGAACCGCTTTCGCCGGCCGCGACTGATAAACGCGTCCGCACGAATGAGCGGGAAAAAAGCAGCCAACCCACGACGAGTGGCCGCCGGGGGCGTTTGAAAAACCCTGCACAACACGATCGGAGACTGCCCGTCTCTTCTCCCCGGTTGGCACGTCCGACCGGAAGGAAAGCCTTGGTTTTGCGCTGCAACGAGGGGCCAGTAACGAGACTTGGCTACCCACCGGGGAAGGCGTGCTTACCGCCGACGACATACAGATGAGCGCGCACGAAAAAACCCAGCTCGGCAGGCGACGCGCCGAGCTGGGTCTTCGCTGATTCTTTGGTGATGGATTCGATCCGAAGATCTCTTTTTTGTTGAGTTCTGTTACGAGTGTCACTTCCACAGATTCAATTTGCCGGTCACCCGGCGTTCCGAAGAACGTGCTCTTTCGAGCCAAATCATATTCTAAGAATCCTTAGAAAGGAGGTGATCCAGCCGCAGGTTCCCCTACGGC